>NZ_JBFHKV010000488.1:0-6025 GCF_041595215.1 Stieleria sp.
AAAGTTGTTTCCTTGACGTTTGATTACATCCCTGGCACGACGGTTGTGACAGGCCAAGACAGTGGCAAGGCGACAGCGACCGGGATGATCGACGACGACGGCGAGTCATACATTGTCGTCGGTGATGGTGACCTCTTTGAAGGCACCGTTGTTGAAGGTGCGACGTTTACGGTCAGTGGTGATTTTGGGTCCAATACCGTCTTTGAAATCTACGACAGTTTTGCCGCGTTCCAGGCCAATGCGTCACCGCTGCAAACACTGGAGTACCACACGTCGTGTTCGCAGACGATCCAATTGGGCGACGTCGTCGGCAGCGTGATCTTGGTGGGCTACGACGGTGAAGACGGTTCAGCGACGCTGCCTCCCGCAATGGATCCACCGGTGTTTGAATTCGGCGGAATCATGCTTACCACCGACGCGCCGTTCGATCCGAACAACATTGGCTTGAATGCTGATTTGCCGACCGGACCGGTGGCCCAATTGGGAGACAAAGCCACATGGACGTACGTCGTCAGCAACCCGGGAAATGTTCCGCTGAGCATCGTCAGTATTTTTGATGACAACGAAACGAACGACCAAATCCCAGGTTTGGGCAGCGACGATTTCGCGCCTGTTCCGGTTGAAAAGGCCAATGGATTTAACTTCGGCGATGTCAATAACGACGGATGGTTGGATCCGAATGAAACCTGGTATTACCAGGCGATGGAAATCGTGACCGAACCGGGCCAGCACAAAAATACGGCCAAGGTCACCGCCGAAGACGCCGCGGGAACGATGGTGATGGATTCCGATATGAGCAATCACATCGTCAACCCACTCGTGTTCGAAAAGTATGTTTCTGTTCCGACGCCGCCGTCGAGCGAAGATCAATGTGACGTCAATGGTAAGGTCGTCACACTCTCGTTCGAATACACGCCAGGGACGGTGGTGCTGACCGGCCAAGACAGTAGCAAAGCGACCGCGACAGGCACTCCCGATGACGACGGAGAGTCTTATATCGTGGTCGGCGGTGGCGATCTCTTTGAAGGGACCGTGGCGGAGGGAGCCGTCTTTGATGTAGGTGGAAGCTTTGGTTCGAATACCGTCTTCGAGATCTTTGATGATTTCGCAGCATTCCAAGCGGGCGACGCTCCGCTCCAGATTCTGGAATATCACACGTCTTGTTCACAACCGATTCAGCTCGGGGACACCGTCGGCAGCATCATCTTGGTCGGCTACGAAGGAGAGAGTGGATCTGCATCCCAGTCGACCGGGCTTGGAGATCCTGCTGACTCGCCGACCGGACCTTCCGTTGTCGTCGGTGACGAAGTCGTCTTCTACTACGAGGTTGCCAACGTTGGGAACGTGGGCTTGACCAATGTGGAGGTCACCGACGATCAAGGCCTGTTGCCCATCTTGGAGGAGGGAGATGTCAACAACAACAACGTCCTGGACCCCGGTGAGGTCTGGATCTACAGTGCTTCGATCATCGCCTCTTCACCGGGCCAGCAGATGAACCTTGGGACGGTAACCGCCAACTCGGTGGACGACCTAACCGGCGAAGCGGAGTTGACCGCCAGCGATCTCGCCCATCACTATGTCGAAACACTCAAGTTCTTTGTCGTCGATAAGAGTGACGATGCGACGTACAGCTACACTGACGGTGGCATTTCCATCGGAGACGCGCCTCTTGCCGATGGGAATTCCGATCCACGCGGTATCAGTGCCGACCAGAACGGCAATCTGAAATGGGTCATTGACAAAGACAAGTATGTGTACGTCTACAATTCCGATGGATCGTTGGCTCGTTCGTGGAAAGCAAATGGGATTGGTGACGAAGCCGAGGGGATCGCGGTTCATCCCGATCCCAGCGACACGGGGCTGTGGATTGTTGACAAAAAGGAAAAGGCGATCTTTTATTACGCCACCGGCAAGACACATGTCTCCGGTGATCTGAATCCGACGTCTAGTTTTTCGTTAAATCTAGATGACAACATCGACTCTAAAAACGACCACCCGAAAGGACTCACGACCGACGGGGCTTCGTTGTGGGTCGTCGACGACGACGGCGGGACGGAAAAAGTCTTCAAGTACTCCGTCGCCACGGAAACACTCGTCGGCAGTTGGGAAATTGCCGATGAGGCACTCGAAGAACCACGGGGCATCACCGTGGATCCCAATGGCGGATCCACCATTTGGATTGTCGACAAAAAAACGGACAAGGTCTATCAGTTTGACGATGCAACCGACGTTATCTCGGGTAGCGAAGCCTCCGACGCCATGTTTGCTTTGGCCAATGAGAACACAGACCCAGAAGGCATCGCGGATCCGCTCCCAGTCGTCACCGAGGACGTCGCTGGATCCAGTCGGTATGACGTTTCGGGGGATGGAAAGGTCACTGCGATGGACGCACTTCGCATCATCAACGCGATGAGTTTGGTCAACAGGGAAGGCGAAGTCATCCAAAGCGTCGGTCACCATTTGATGGATCTCAACCGCGACGGAAAGATCAGCGCAATCGACGCGCTGATGATCGTCAATTATCTTGGCAGCGCTGAACACGCGGAGGCGACTCAGACTCGGCACGCGCCCACCGTTCCGGTTGTCCTCCCGGCGAGCGAGCCGGCACCGGTCGATCAGCGCAGCGTCGCGGATGAGAGCAACCTGTATCTAAATCATGCCCTCGATGAGGTTTCTGATGAATTGGTCGACAGTTTGCGATTCAACGGCCAGTTGAATACCGGCAGTGAGCGGGATGCAGAAAGCAAAGATGATTTGTTTGGTGAATTGGGGCGGGAGCAGACAGAATTGGAACACTCGTTATCCTACTACAGCCTCTCGTCATCCCCCTGATCGCTATTGAATGCAAGGCCGGTCCAGCGGATGGCCGGTCTAACGGGCAGCAGAATTTGACTTGCGGATCGAAATGCGTCCGCTAGTTTCGGCCGCTGTCGGTTTCGATCATGTTGAGCAGTTGATCGATGTCGATGGGTTTTTGGCAGACGGCGTTGACGACTTGGTCACCGAGTTCGTCGTAGGCGTCCGCGGCGATGTCCCGGTCTCCGCTGACGATGATCGTGCGGGCCTTCGGGACCGCTTGATGGATCCGACGGATGACATTCCGCCCATCACCGCTGCCGAGTTTCAAATCGACGATCGCAACTTGGCATTGCGAGTCACTGGCCTGCGAGATCCCTTCGGCTTCGCTGTGCGCCAACGCCACGCGAAAATGCCGCAGGTTCAGCACTTGCCAAAGCGACTGGCAGAAGTCTTCGTCATCGTCGACGACCAGCACGATCGGGGCGCTGGCGGCGCGGGCGAGTTTTTCCAGCAGGTCGTGAATGTCGACGGGTTTTCGTAGCACGTCCCACGTCCCTGCGTTTTTCGCTTGCTGGGCACCGTCGCTGCCGGCCCAGGCGGTGATCATGATGGCGGCCACCGAGGGCTGCAGTTTCTTGATTTCCCGATACAGCGATGCACCGTCCATGCCGGGCATTTGGTAGTCCAACAGGACGACGTCAAAGCGACTGTCGCGAACGCAACGCAGCGCCGCGGTGGCGTCTTCGGCCGTCGTGGTTTGGTAGCCGAGGTCGCTGAGGATATCGGCAAAGTTCGTTCGAATGTCCGCATCGTCGTCGACGATCAAGACTCTGGATCCGCTCTCATTCATCGTGGCCTGGCTCCTCCCCCGAGAACGGTTTCAGGTGCACCGAAAACGTCGTCCCTTTTCCGATTTGGCTTTCCACTTCCAGTCGCCCCTGGTTCTTTTTTAAGATCGCGACAGAGATGGCCAACCCGAGGCCCATCCCGCGAGCTTTGGTGGAAAAAAGTGGTTCGACCACGCGAGCCAAGTCGTCGGGTTTGATCCCGATGCCGGTGTCGGAAACCTGAACGACCAATTCATCGGGAGCGATCTGTCCGGCGATGGAGAGAATGCCTCCATCGGGCATCGCGTCGCGGGCGTTGCGGATCAGGTTACGAAAAACGATGGAAACCTGATTCGGATCGATGGCAGCTTGAAATCCACTGTCTGGCAAATCCGTCTCGATTTGAATGTTCGCCGGCATCGAAACGGAGGACACAATTTTGCGGAGCATTTCTTTCACGTCGCAGGCAATCACGGCCGGTTCGGGCATCCGAGCGATATCCGAAAGCGCGGTGATCACATTGTCAATCATGGTGACCTGCCGATCAATCCTCTCCAAGTGTTCATGCACCTTTTCCGGCGAAGGGTTTTGAACGTTTCTCAGATAGTATACCGATGTCCGGACAGCATTGAGTGGGTTTCGGATTTCGTGGGCGATGCCGCCGGAGACTTGACCGAGTGTGGCCATCCGCTCGGATTTCAGCAGATCGGCTTGTGCGGCACGTAATTCAGCGGTTCGCTCCTGCACGCGATGTTCAAGTTTTTCGTTGGCCAGAGCCAGTTGTCGCTGTGCATTTTTGATGTCGGTGATATCACGAACGATTCCGGCGAACAAGATTTGATCGCCGACGGCCATCCGGCTGACGGCCAAGTGCATCGGGAACGTGGAGCCGTCTTTTCGTTTTCCGATCACCTCACGACCGATCCCGATGATCTTCGCTTCGCCCGTCTTGAGGTAGTTGGCCAGATAACCGTCGTGCTGTTCCCGAAACGGGCTGGGCATCAGCATGTTGACGTTTTTTCCGAGCATCTCGCTTTTTTCAAAGCCGAACAACTGGGTCGTGGCCGGGTTGGCTGTCTGGATGGCGCCCCTGCTGTCGATGACGATGATGGCGTCCACGGCGGCTTCCAGGATCGCCAGCAGCACCGCTTGGTCTTGATTATGCATTCCGCTTGCTCCGCTGCGTCGGCCGGCTAGGGGTAGATTTCGACGTCGCAGGATTTTTGGCGGGGGAGTCTGATTTCAAAGGCGGCGCCGTTGGGATGGGTTCGAGCCGCGATGGAGCCGCGATGTGCTTCAATGATTCTCTGGCAGATCGATAGTCCGAGCCCGGTACCGCTTTGCTTGGTGGTGAAGAAGGGTTCAAAGAGTTTTTCCAATTGTTCCTCGGACATTCCCGGGCCATTATCCAGGACGGTGAGTTTGACGTGATCACGATCGCAAACGCAATTCAATTCGATGCGGACCGGATCGTGACAAGCCGCCAGCGCATTTTCGAACAAGTTTCGAAAGACCTGCTCCATTCGTAGCGTGTCGACATCGACCTTGATGTTGCACGACTCGAAATTTTCGATCAGCTGGACGTCACGCTGGGCGTGGGAGACGGCGAGATCGTCCCAGACCCGCCGCCAGATCTCGGGCAGCCCGACCGTCGTGGGACGCATCTGGATGGGGGCGGCAAACGACCGAACCTCCTCCAGCAAGCACTTGAGGTCGTCGGTGGCTCGTTGGATTTTCTTCAGGTCGTGGAGGGCATGTTCATTCCCGGCGATCTCCAGCCCCAGCAATTCGCTGGCGGCTTGGATACGTTGCAGGGCATTGCGGCTCTCGTGGGCCAGGGCGGTCATCGTCTGCCCGATCGCGGCGAGCCTTTCGGACTGCAACGCCCGGGTTTGTGCCGCCGTCAGGTCGCTGATGTCGACGCCGACGGCCAGTACGGACGTGACTTCGCCGTTGTGGTTTTTGAGCGTCGTGTTGGACCATCGCACCTGGTACAGGCGACCGTCTTTGCCGACGACGGAATTGACGACGCCACGCGTGTGCACGTCATGGGCGGTGCGAATGAAGACCTCTTGGACGCGTTCCCGATCGTCTTCGGTGATGCAGACGTCGAACCAATTCTTTCCCTTCAGGTCGCCCGGAGTCCAACCGGTGAGTTGTTCCAAGTACGGATTCAATTGAATCACCGTCCCCTCCAGGTCCAAGACCAGCACGATCGCTTCGGCCGTGTCGAGAACCAGTTCGGCGAACGCATGCTCTTTGGCCAATTCCGCCTCGAGCCGCTTTTTGTCCGCGATCCGACGCACCGTCCTGCGCAAGTCGTCCGGAATGATCGGCTTGATGACATAGTCGGTCACGCCCAACCGGAACGCCGTGATCGTGCTTTGCATGTCGGCAAA
>NZ_JBFHKV010000489.1:0-6019 GCF_041595215.1 Stieleria sp.
AATTTTCGCTTCTCGATTGAGCGGTATTGGGCTCGCGCCCTGCCGCTAAAACCTCGTCAAATACGGGCAGATACATGCTTCACAGCGTGACGCTCCGGCGAGGGAACGAGCTTGGATAAAACGCCGGCACGGCTGTAGCGGCGAGCTAGAGTTCAGCACGCCACGCTTCCCCTCTCGCCGCCGCCGCCGACGATGTTCTGCCGCTCGATCACGAACCCCCAACAACGACCGGACTTGATCCGCCGCTGGCGGTGCGGGCGCATCGTGATGCACGCGGGCAAGCTGGTGCGGATCGAGCGACGCTGGATCTGCGGCAGCGTTTCGATGGCGCAGGTCTGGTGGCAGAGTCGTTACGGGCGACCGGACGATGATCTGTGTTGGCTGGATTATCACCAGCCGTTGGGGATGCCGTCGTTTTTGACGCTGGATTATGTTCGCAGTGGCCGCCGCGCCGGTTACCGGTCGTTCGTCGGTGCCTGCCACGTGTTGCACGAAATCGCACGGTTGCGGGGCGCGTCGGCGATCGTCGCCCACGTCTCCAACGGTTCGATCTCGGACCGATTCTTGGAACGCATGGGATGGGAGCGACATCTGCAGCACTGGTCGGGACGGCACTGGATCCGACGCTTTTACGACGGCTATCCGCAGGCGGGGGTCGAGCGGTATCTTGCGTAGTGCTCCGTCGACTTTGAATTGTGTCGCGGAAAAGGGGTCAGGTACCAAAAATGCGAAGCACCCGTTGGGCCTTTTGGTTTTTGGTGCCTGACCCCTTTTCCGTTCTGCCCCCTTTTCCGCTCGTCGTTGCCCCGAGTGGTTTCTGCCCCGCCCTGCCCTGCCCCGCATGAATTTTCTCTCCCACGCGATACCCTATCTGGATCATCCGCTGGTCGCGGTCAGTACCGGTGTGCCGGATTTTCTGAGCGTGGTGGACCGCAAGATTCGCGCCCGAGAGCGGATGGCGATGGCGGCGCTCGGTTCGGACGACGATGCGGTGCGGGACGTCGCGACCGGGATTCTGCATCACATTCGTGACGATCGCTGGTTTCACAACACGACGGTGTTCGTGGAGTCCAATTTGCAATTGGCCGTGGGACTGCGAGATTTGTTGCCCGGTGATCGCGGATTTCGCCCGATGTTCGTCGGACACATTCTGATCGAGATCCTGTTGGATGCGTTTTGGATCCGCGATCGACCCGAGCTGATCGAGCGATATTATCAACTGGTTGATGACACGTCGCCGGAATTGATTCAGCGGTGCGTCAATCAGATCACCGGGAAACCGACCGACCGATTGGGCGGCGCGATCCGTCGCTACGCCGAGGCCCGCTTTTTGTACGACTATGTGGATCACCGCCGGTTATTGATGCGGCTCAATCAGGTGATGCGCCGTGTCGGTTTGGCCGAATTGCCGGATTCGGTTCTGCCCTGGCTCCAAGAAGCCAGCGAGTTGGTAGAATTCCGGCGTGTTCGATTCCTGACTCCGCCCGACGGATCGACTCTTTTTCCACCCATTCCCTAGGATGAACGATCAATGAAGTACGGCATGAATCTGCTGCTGTGGAGCGGCGAAGTCACCGAAGCAATGTATCCGGTTTGTGAAAAACTTAAGGCGGCCGGTTTCGACGGCGTGGAATTGCCGATTTTTAATTTGGATTTGGATTACGCAGCGATCGGTGCGGAGCTGGATTCATTGGGGCTGGGCCGCACCGGCGTGACGATTCGCGGCGAGGAAGACAATCCGATTTCTCCCGACGCCGCCGTGCGTCAGAAAGGAATTGATTTGACGAAACGGACGTTGGATCTGTGTGCCGCCGCGGGCGTCGAAACGCTCGTCGGACCCTACCATTCGGCGATCGGACTGTTCAGCGGCGCCGGCCCGACCGACGACGAATGGAAATGGGGCGTCGAAAGCATGCGGCAGGTCGCCGAACATGCCGGTCAAGTCGGTGTGCGGTTGGGCGTCGAAGCGTTGAACCGGTTCGAGTGCTACCTGCTCAATTGCCATGCCGATTCGGCGCGGTTCGTGCGCGAAGTCGATCATCCGGCCTGTGGCATGATGTATGACACCTTCCACAGCAACATCGAAGAAAAAAGTGTGACCGATGCGGTGCTGGCCGGCGGCGACAAACTGTATCACATCCACATCAGCGAGAACGATCGCAGCACCCCCGGAAAGGGCGGCGTCAACTGGGACGAAAACTTCGACGCGATCGCCAAGAGCGGCTACGACGGTTGGCTGGTGATCGAAGCGTTCGGATTGGCGCTTCCCGAAATCGCGGCGGCCACGAAGATCTGGCGCAAGATGTTTTCGGACGAGATGACACTGGCCACCGAGGGCCTGGCGTTCATGAAATCGGAAATGGAAAAACGCAAGTGAGCCAAGTGTCAGCGGAGCCGGCCGGCGATTCAGCCGTCGAACCGGCCGTCGTTTTTTTATCGGGTGATCTGATGTTTGCGTCGCGGGTCCGCGCCGCGGCCGAGGCCGAGGGGCTGGAGTTTCAACTCGCCGCCTCGCTGCCCGACCGCCGCGACATCCGCTACGTGATCGTCGATCTGGCGACGCGAAGTGGTGTCGTCGAAGGATTGATGGAGCAGTGTGGTCAGATTTGTCCCGACGCGAAGGTGTTGGCGTATGGACCACATGTTCAAGTTGCCCGGTTGGACAAGGCCAAGCAGGCGGGGATTCCCGTCGTCGTGACGCGCGGGCAATTTGATCGATCCCTCGGCTCGCTCTTTCGCAGTGCTGACTGACAGTCCTGACAGACAGTGCTGACTGACGACAATGAAAACGAGTGACTGTCCGGAAGCGGGGCGTAGTTGGTGCTCGCATCCGGCGATGAATGAAAGGAGATTTTGATGCCTTCGGTTCTTGCCATTGCCGCCCACCCAGACGACATCGAGTATCTGATGGTCGGCACGATGTTACAGCTCGCGCGGCGCGGCTGGGATTTGCACTACGTCAACCTCTGTGACGGTTCGCGTGGCAGCACGACGATGGACCGCGAGGAGTGCGCGCGAACGCGTTTGGCGGAAGCCAAGAACGCGTGCGAGATGATGGGGGCAACGTTTTACGATCCGATCTATCCCGACATGGCGGCGACGTACAGTTTCGAGAATCTGGCGAAGGTCACCGCGATCGTTCGGACGGCCAAGCCGTCGATTGTGCTGACCCATTCGCCTTCGGACTACATGGAGGACCACGAGATCGCCTGTCGTCTGGCCGTCAGCGCCGCGTTTTCGCATGGCATGCCCAATCTGGTCAGCGACCCGCCGGTCCCGCCGTTCTATGAACCGGTCACGGTGTATCACTGCCAGCCGGTCGGCAATCGGACTCCACTCGGCGAACTGGTGATGCCCCATTTTTTCGTCGACCATACCGATCTGATCGACAAGAAAGTCGAGTTGCTCGCCTGTCATGCCAGCCAGAAGGAATGGTTGGATGAAAGTCAGGGGATGGACAGTTATCTGCAGACGATGCGGGACATCAACGCCGAAACGGGACAGATGAGCGGCAAATTTGAGTATGCCGAGGGCTGGCGGAAACATCTTCATTGGGGATTCTGCGGGCCCGATGATGATCCGTTGCGAAGCAGTTTGGCCGACGTCATCGTCGAGGCGGACGCCCCATGACTGCCCCTGTATCCAGGCCGATCGTGATCGCGCACCGAGGCGCAAGCGGCTATGTGCCCGAACACACGCTGGTCGCTAAAGGAATCGCCCACGCGATGGGGGCGGACTATTTGGAACAGGACGTGGTTGCGACCAAGGACCATCATCCCGTCGTGCTGCACGACATTCATTTGGATACGGTGACCGACGTCGCGCGGCGCTTTCATGGGCGAAGTCGTCCGAACGGCCGATACTACGCGATCGATTTCACCCTCGCCGAACTGAAGACGTTGGAGGTTCTGGAGCGGTTCGATCACCGCAACGGACGGAATGTCTTTCCGGGACGCTATTCCGGCGGCGCCGGCGGGTTCCGGATCTGTACGTTGGACGAAGAGATTCGTTTCATCCAAAACCTGAACCGAACGACCGGCCGCCAGGTGGGCATTTATCCCGAGATCAAGCAACCGTCCTGGCACCGCGATGAAGGCTGTGATTTGACCAGCATCGTGCTCCAATCCTTGGACCGATTCGGTTATCGAGACAAACGCGACCCCTGTGTCCTGCAGTGCTTCGATGAATTCGAGGTCCGTCGGATCCGCGAGGAATTGTCCTATCAGGGACGCTTGATTCAGCTGGTCGGTGATGGACACGACGCCCGCTCCGGAACCGATTACAGTCGGATGAAGACATCCGAGGGGCTGGCCGATTTGGCGAAGGTCGTCGATGGCATCGGTCCCAACCTGGCCGCGATCGTCCGTTGGGACGAAGCCGACGCGGCGGAGGTGACCGATCTGGTGGACGAGGCGCACCGGTTCGGTTTGGCGGTGCACCCCTGGACCGTGCGGGCCGATGATTTGCCCAAAGGATGCGCGACGCTGCAGCAATTGATCGACTCGCTCCAACAAGCCAAGGTCGACGGTCTGTTCAGCGACCATCCTGATCAAGTGCTGACATGCTTGGCGGGCCGTTGATTGAATCCGATCGCAGGAATCCGATCGCACGATTGGATAATCGCGTTCCGCGCAAGCGTATGGGCATCCAGCATGACGTTGACTCCGGTTGACGGCGCTGCTGCTGCACGGGGGCATGTTGGTGGTTCGCCGAAGGTGTCCGCGATAAACTCCTGTCATCGGAGTCCCTCCCATCATCCTTCCACTCACGCCTGATCCGGCGAATCGACTCATGCGTCAAGACTCAAATTCGATCATGTTCCTGCTTCGCTGTTTTTTGCTCAGCGTTGCTGCTTGCGCGACGTGGCTAGGTGTTTCCGTTGCCCAGGAGCGACCGACTGACCATGCGGAACAGATCGGCGTCTGGAATCTGACCGAGTTGAAAAAGACGCCGGAGATGCGCTGGCTATCACAAACCGGTGCCGTGCGTTCGTTGCTGTACGCGGGCGAAGCGTATGAAGGCCGTTCGACTGAGGTGTTCGCGTTCTATGCCTCCCCCGCGACGCTCGGGGAGGCGAATGCCGAGGAACGGTTTCCGGGTGTCGTATTGATTCACGGTGGTGGTGGCACCGCGTTCGCCGAGTGGGCTTGGTTGTGGGCCAAACGCGGGTACGCTGCGATCGCGATGGATTTGTCAGGGAGTCGGCCGATCGATCCTCTTTACGACAACAGCGGAGTCCCGGTTCCGAATCAAGCCGGCAAAGCGGGCACGCGCACGCGTCTCCCGAACGGAGGGCCGAACCACGGACACGCGGAAAAGTTCGACAGCATTGGCGGCGATGTGTCCGACGACTGGCCCTATCATGCGGTGGCAAACGTCATTCGAGCTCATTCGTTGCTGCGATCGTTTCCCGAGGTGATTGCGGATCGCACCGCGGTGACGGGGATCAGCTGGGGTGGCTACACGACCTGTCTGGTTGCTTCGGTCGATGATCGTTTCAAAGCCGCTGTCCCCGTTTACGGTTGCGGTTTTCTGTATCAGGGTGAATCGGTGCAAAAGCCGGCTATCGACAAATTGGGTGATCGACGCGAGCAGTGGATCGAAGCGTACGATCCGTCGAGTCTGCTCGTTCGCTGCCGCGTACCGATACTGTTTGTCAACGGCACAAATGACATTCACTACCCACTGGACAGTTACCAAAAGAGCTACGATGTGGTGCCAGGGCGAAAGCAGATGCGCATCGAGGTCAAGATGCGACACGGGCACCAGCCCGGTTGGGCTCCCCACGAGATTGGCTTGTACATCGATTCCTTTTGCCGCGGCGGCACGCCTCTGCCGGTACCTGGTGCGATGGCGACCGACGGCGACACGGTCCGCTTGTCGTACACCAGTGCCTTACACCTCAAGTCTGCGCAGTTGCACTACACGACCGATACGGGGCTGCGTTCAAAACGCGATTGGCAAAGTCTTTCGGCGGAAATCGCCAGCGATGAAGTCACCGCGCCCCGGCCGCCGGGGA
>NZ_JBFHKV010000490.1:0-6007 GCF_041595215.1 Stieleria sp.
GCGGGTTGGCGAATGCGGATCGGCCGCTGTTATGGGATCCAGGGGCTGCGCTGATGAATCGCACCGGCTACGCATCGCTGATCACCAACCACGAGTCGCTGCGTGATGCAAACAGCAAAGAGTTGGGGAACCACGCGGATGTTTGGACGGTTGTTCTGGACGGAATGCCGGTCAGGATTGCTGTCAGCCAACCCTATCCGGAGTGGCATGACATGCGGCTGTGCTACACCGGAAACGGTTGGCAGGTGAATGATTGGAAACCGGTCCTCGCTTCGGTCGACGTGGCCGATAAGACAGCATCCATCGGTGATCGATGGCCGGTTTCTTACGCTGAAATGGTTCGTGATACAGGGGAATTTGGCACGCTTTTGTTTTGCGGATTGAGCCGTGACAGTGATTTATTGTCGCCGCCGATGTCGGGCTTGTATTCATTGCTGAATGATCGCATCAAAGATAGGGCGGCGTTGCATTCGAACATCATCATGTTGCAGCTCTGGACGGAGACGGAAGCCCCGTTGAGCCCCGAGGAACGCGAGAAACTACAAAAACTGTTTGACTCGTTTCAAAGGACGGTGCTCCAGCAGCTTGCCCCTAATTCCGAGTTCAACGTGAGCCCAGGCAACGGAAATCTGACGATGAGCACCCAAACGGGAGTGCAGCGATGAGTGTTGTTCGCATTCTCCAACGTTGGCGCCGTTTATTCGTCTCCGGTTTTCGATTTGTAATTCGGTTACCGCAATCGCTTCACCTGATCGATTGGGCAATTCACGCCTTTTCGTTTCCCCAGCATGACTGGGCGAAACGTTTGCGGCGCAACTTGGCGGATGAGGAAGCGACTGTTTCCTGGGCACAGGCGATCAATCCTTTGTTCTGGGGAGTGTGGGGGATTCGATTTTTCGGCCGCTGGGTCAGCAGTCGCCCGTACATGACGCTCGCCCCTTCGATTCCCGCCCTGATCGTTGCGACCATGCTATTGGCAACCGTCGTGATCATCATCCGTCGAGATCAAACGGAGACGCAGACGATTTATTTGGACACGCTGCGCACGTCGCTTGCATCGGGAGACACTGGGGTCGCTTCGGTGGCGGTCCAGCGATTGTTAGCGATCGATCCAGAGAACTTGGAACACCAGTATCAGCTGGCGATGCTGGATGACGAACTGGGGAAAAAAGAGTCCGCCAGGATGGCGATTTATCGGCTGGCGATTCAGAAAGAGTATGGTCCGGCGGCGCTGTGGATGCTCAAAACGCTGGTCTTTGAAGACCCGGTGTCTGATCGAAATGGCGACGGTCGCCCAGCGGCGCCACTCGTTCCGCGAACGACGTGGACCGAGGACGAACAAACAATTTGCCATCGTTGTGCCACGGTCGCGATGACAAAACTGCCGTCCCGACGCGCAGTGTTTGCGAAAGAAATGTATGCGCGATTTCTCGCGGAGATCGGTGCGGCACGCGACGCGTTGGCGCTGTATGAAACGATCGCGGAATTTAACCCCGAAGTGAATCTTGCCGCGGCCACGCTCGCCAATCAATTGGCCGAGAAAAACGGTGACTACCTGACCGTTCAGCGGTTCGCCAAAGCAGCGATACGCCATCTCGAGCCGGCGTTGTTGTCCGATCCGACATCCATCTCCGCGCGACTGAATCTGGCGCAGGCCTACGTGCTCGACGAACGAGACGATGAGGCGTTTGAGTTGTTGACTGCCGGTTATCAGCTGACCGGCGACGAGCGGCTACTATTGGCATCCGGAGAAGCGCTTGTCTTCACCGCCGTGCGACTCAAACGAGATATCGGGGCCAGAGAGACGCTGGTTGAACGAGGCCCCGTCCTTTATCGGGCACTCGAACTCGCCCCAAGTAGTCCGATTGTGCTGGAGGCCGTGGTCCAATTCTCGATCGAATGCGCCGAAGCAGATGATCAAGAACTTCGCAACGTTCGCAAAAAGTTGCTCAGCGGGGTCGATCCGCCGGCGATGCACTTTATCGAAGGCACCGTGGCGCTGATGTCCGGGGACCATGAGAGCGCCCAGCGGCACCTGTCCCTGGCCGCCAACGAATGGAAAAACATGGCGGGCCTGCTGAATAATCTCGCTGTCACACTGTCGCAAAATGGAGACACCGCCAAACTTCCGCAAGCGTTGCGGTTGTCCGATGCCGCTTTGGACCAGTTGCCGGGACATCCGTATCTGCTCGAAACCCGCGGTCAAATCCTGCTGCGAATGGAGCGTTACGAGGAGGCGATCGTGGATCTGGAGGCCGCGCTCAAGGAACCCGCGATGCGTCCGCTGGCCCACCCGTCCCTGGCAATCGCCTACGAAAAACTGGGCGAAGACGATCTGGCCGAACAACACCGCCGCCTGGCCGAACGCCACTCGACCGCGCCGTAACGCGTCTGAGCGCGGTTAGTGGAACGGCGCCAGCGGGCCGTCGGTAATCACTGGAGTAATGATTTTGTCGAACGTCGCCATCGCAAGAGGGGCTTGAAACCATGCCGTGACTAGGGAAGGATAGGGGGTTCCAAGAGCAACGAGGTTTTGCCGCTTGGCAAATGTCGCCGCGGAAAGACGGCTTTAAGTTTCTTGCCACAGGGATGTTTCTTCCGACGGTGCCGATTGGTCGGCGTACCGTTTGTGCAGGAAGCGTGGATTGAAACGATTGCACGATCGGCGGACAGATTTTCGCCTCGGCTTGGATGCACAACTTAGGGCCTGGACGAACCGGTGCCTGTAGGTTTCTGAGGGAACACCCCCGCGCAAAGATGCGTCAAAAAGGCTGAACGGTTCAAGAATGTGAACTACGCTCGGTCCTTATCAATCACGCACCTCCAATCCTTCTAACTGTGTATTCGTCGATGCTGGATCAGACTTCACCACAGCCGGTCAACTACGACTCAAGTGTTACGCTTGATCCGGCACAGGAGCAGCACCATGGCGAAACCATTCTGACGGTGTTGTGGCGATTCAAGTGGCTGCTCGCCGCCTTTGTCGCTATCGGAACATCGATCGGTTACTGGATGTACAAGCAGAAACCGACGACGTACCGCGCGACGACCCAGTTGATGTTCAAAAGTGATACACCGATTTCATTGGACTCCAACACCGGCATCGTTCGTGGCGGGATTCCCAGCGGCAAGCTGATGCAATCGCTGATCACCTCCGACGCCATTGTCGGTCGCGTCGCGACCAATCCCGAGCTGAAGTCGATTCCGTCGTTGGAATCCAGCACCGAGACTCAGATCGTTTCGTTGGTTCGCAGCGGCATCCGGTTTCAGACGCTGACCGACCAGAGCGATTCGCGGGATCGGATGATCGCCGCGCTTAATTTTGACGGCCGCGATCCCCAGGTCTGCGTCGCCACCGTCAACGCCGTCAGTCAAGCGATCAGTCAGCACTTCGAACGCGAACGCCAATCGACCATCAACGAAGTCGGCGAATTGGTTCGTAACGCGATGGACAAGCTGATCCGCGAACAGAAGGACCTGGAAAGTGAATACTTGACGTTTCGCGACAACGCGGATCTGGAATGGAATGTGGAAGGTCAAGCGATCAACCCCTATCGAGAGCGACAGTTTCAGCTGCAATCCTATCGAACGGAACTGGAGCAAAAGAAACGGGAACTCAACAGTGATCTCCGCCTGGCCATCAACACCCGCAAACTGCACAGCGACCCGGTGCTGGTGGCACAGATCATCGGCCATCTGGGAAGCGTCGTCAATGAATTTGAACCGTTGCGGCAAATCGTCGGCCCCGGAAACGCGGCACCGGATGACCTGACGCTCAAGAAGCTGGAAGTCGAACGGACTTTGATTCCGTTGCAGATCAAACGTGATCAATTGGAACTTGCCTACGGAGCGTCTCACCCCGAAGTGAAATCGATCGCCATGCAGATCGAAAGCTCGCAGAACAAGCTCAACGAGCTGAACCAACAAATGTCCGAGCGGATCGCCGAGTTGCGAGCCCAATCTCAGCGGACCGATTATGACAAAGAGGCTCGGGAGGCTCGTGACGAACGCGCCCGAATGGCTGTCGACGCCTACATCCGCGGGCTGGAAGCACAACTGACCGTGCTCGCTCAGGACATGAGTGACATCGACTTGCAAATCGAACAGCAAAAAGACGAAGCGGACAAGCTGAAGATCGTGGAAGAACGAGACGCGTCGTTCAACCGCAGAATCGAAACGATGCGTGGCTTGGAAACGCAGTTGGAGCAACAGCTGGCGGCATTGAACTTGGCCGATGTCAAAGGCGGGATTCTCGTCGAGCCGTTGCTGGACACCGGCCAAGCCTATGAAACCGGACCCGATCTGAAAAAAGATCTCATTCTGTTCGGCATGTTGGGGCTGGGATTGAGCGGGCTGCTGGCGATGATCTTCGAAAGCACCGCCAAAATGTTTCGCAGTGCCGAAGAGATCCAACGCGAGTTGCGTCTTCCCGTGTTGACCCACATCCCGCTCGATGAGGGCAGGATTCAACAAGGCAAGGGGCTGGTCGATTCCGAGATCGCCAAGCTGGACCCGAAACTCTCGGTCGTTCACCGCCCCTATTCTCCTGCGGCCGAGGCCGTGCGTGGGGTGCGGACGGCGATGCTGTTCGACCGCCGGCAATACAACAGCAAGGTGTTCCAGATCACCAGCCCCCTGCCGGGCGATGGCAAGAGCACCTTGGCGGCCAACGTCGGCTGCTCGGTCGCCCAATCCGGTAAACGGACATTGTTGATCGATTTGGACCTTCGCAGCCCTCGGCTTTCCCTGCGTTTCAACCTGGAGGCCAAGACCGGGCTGACGAACGTGCTCAACGGCGAACTCGGACCGGCCGAAGCGATTCACCAGTCGCCGATCGAAAACCTGGACATCCTTCCCTGTGGTCCGCTGCCAGCAAACCCCGCAGAAGCCTTGACGCTTGCCGAACTGGCCGAAGTCTTTCAGTGGGCTCGCGAAAACTACGACTTTGTGATCGTCGACACGCCGCCGCTGCTGATGGTCAGTGACCCCGCCGTCGTCACGACCTACGTCGACGCCGCGATGTTGGTGATGCGGATCCGACGACGGTGCAAGCCGAACGCCAAAGAAGCGATCTCGATGTTGCGAGCTGCCGGCGCACGGGTGATGGGTGTGGTGGTCAACGAAATCGACGACGTCAGCGGCGGAGCCTCCTACAAGAGCAGCGCCAGCGGAAGCTACCAGTCGATCGGCTATGGTTACGGCGACAAGTATCGCCGACGTTACCAACAGGAAGCCAAGACGCAGGACACCTATGTGGTCAAAGGCAAACACGCTTCCGATCCGGTGTCGGTGCCCGCCGCCCCTGCCGAGTCCGGCCACCAACCGGGGACTTACGAACAAGAGATCGCTGACCCCGAATTTACCGACTCCGAATTCGCTGACCGCAAGATCACCTCCCCCGACGCCGCTCCGTTTGCTCCAAAGGTCGTCCCCGAACGGCGTCGGACCAACGTGCGGTCATAGGCCAGGACCGCGCCGCATGAATCGAATCAGGAACCGATCTGGAAGCCAGCCGTTTGGCTGGCGCTTGCCTTTGGGGACCAAGGGCATCGGCTCCATCGCCGTTGTTCTGCTGGTCGGCTTGTACGCGTTCGCCCGGCCCCATCTGAATGATCGGTTTGGTTGGCAGCTTCCCGGCTTGAATCAGCAAGCCGAACAGGACACGTTTGCTGTCCCCACCCGGCCGACACAATCCCCAGAGCAGACGCCGGACCGATCGGCTTCGGGTTCCTCCGATGCCACGGATCAAGACGGCCGAAATTCGAACGCCGATTTGCGCTACGGGTTGCTCCGTGAAGTTCGGCCCAATGAGTTCGTTTCGCCGGAAGGATTGCGGTACGTCCCCGGAAGTGCGGAAGGGCACCGTCTGGAGCACCTGCGACGCCACACCGAGGACATGCCGTCACGACCTGGGAAACACGGCGTCTTTGATGGCGGAATGGAAGGTGCGTTGGTGACGATCGACGATGCCTACGGGCGGGCCAAGAAGAAACAGCGGTCGACAAAA
>NZ_JBFHKV010000491.1:0-5996 GCF_041595215.1 Stieleria sp.
GTTGATGCCAAGAATTCACGCTCGGTTTCCTGCTCCAAACGTTCGGCGCGGAATGTCGCGCCGCGGGGTTGCAGCACCGCGCGGTGCACCAGGTTGTGAACGGGCTCGCACACAAACGCAACGGTCTGTTCGGGTTCTGCGAACGACGGCGACCGCGCAATGATGCTGCTGCAGGCGGACGTGAACCGATTGGCCGCGAAAAGATCGTTGAAGCGTTCGGCGGCCGACGTCAATGGAAAGACCGGCGGCGCGACCGCGGGCGTGAACAGCTGTTGTTTGTTCGTTGAGAACGAGACGGCGGTATTACGTTTCAGGTAGTGATCGTCGATCGGGAAATGAAACATCGGCAACGAGTTGCTGTTGCCGAACCAACGACCGGCACTGTCGCGGCTGCGGACAAATTGAGTTCGTCCGCTGGTGACGGCGATGCGACCGCTGTCCGGCCAAATCTGAACATCGTGTCCCGAGGCATCGATCGTCTGGCCCGTCGCGACGCTGGTGAGCGTTGCCAAGTTGTCTCCCGCCGCCAGATGCAGGGAATGGTCCAACCCGTAGGTGAAGCCGTTGATCCGGTGCTGGGGGTTGGCCAGCCGAAATCCTGTGTAGATCGATTGCACGTCGTCGGCGTGCCCGTCGCCGCTAGTGTCTCGGGCAAACAGGACATCGGGGGCGGCGGAGATCAAGACACCGTCTTTCCAGGGTTGGACGCCGGTCGGAAACGGCAGGCCGTCCAGAAACGTCGTCGCTTTGTCGAACGTCCCGTCGCCATCGGAGTCGGTCAACGATTTGATGCGTCCGCCATCGGTGCCTTCGGGGTAATCGCCCATCTCAACGACCCACAGATTTCCGTCGTCACCGAAGGCGATGTTGACGGGGTCTCGAACCAAGGGTTCCGCGGCGACGAGTTCGACTTGGTAGTCGTCGGAGACGTGAATCGATTTCAAGGACGTTGCCGGGTCCTGAGGGCGCGGGCGTCCACTGCTTTTGACAATCTCTTCGACTCGGCGGATCAGTAAGTCTTCAGAGCCCGCTGCCCAGGGACCGGGAAGGCTGTAATAGATTCCCGAACGGTCGTATTCGTAGCCGCCTTCGGATCGCATCCGCTCGCTGGCGATGTAGCCGAGCACATCGTTGCTGTACGCCGAAACCCACAAATTCGGATCGTCGAACGTTTTCTTCAGCCGCAGCGCATAGTCGACCACGACTTCGCCGCCCAAAAAGATCATCGTCAACTGGTCACCGAAACGCCACGATTGGATCGGCACGGGATACGTCGCCGGCAGCCGCCCTTTCTCTTTGAGCACTTTGAGCATGTGTTCGGCATGCCGGCGGGTTTGCGGGCGTGACTCACTGAGCCGCTGTTGCAATTCTTCTTGGGTCGGTAAATCGAACGACAGAGCGGCGTAGTCAAAGTGTGCTTCGACGTCCGAGTCGATCGACGGCAGTTCCGATCGGGCGACTCGCTCGACTTCCGCAGCCAAGGTCTGGCCATGCATGCGCGCCATATCGACGGTACCGCGTGGGTTGGGATTGGCATCCGCTCCACATCCGATCGTGCAGAGTGCAATCGCATCGGGAAAGGTTTGTTCCAGTTCGGTTGCCGCGTAGCCCGCCCAATCGGCGTTGATCTTGTAGTAATCGCCTCCGACGGTCGTGCAGTGACAGGCGTAGTTGAAGATCAAACCCCGAACCTGCCCCGTCGGCGTCGAGATTCGCAGCACGGGGACGGAATGATCGACGGGGCCATCGGCTTGCACGCCAAAGCCCGTCCATTTGCCGTCGGACAAGACGCGGCGGTTGGCGGCAAATCCTGCCCGGCCGACTCCATAGGCCAGTTGTGCTGGTTGCAAATCGCCGATCGCGAGACCCACCGCACGCAGGATCGCCGCATCCAATTGTGCCCGATAGCGTTCGGCCGCCTCGGCTTCCGCTTGCGACAGTGGCGTGGCAAAAATGTTCGACAGCTGACCTCCCAAGTCGGGACCGCTGTGGGTGTGCGTGCTGCAGAACACGATCCGTTCTCGGGGGATCGCATGCTCGGCTTCGATGGCGGACGCCAATTGTCGTGTGTGGCCGCCCGACAGCCCGATGTTGTCGATGCTCAGCAACACCAAGGGCTGCCCTTGGGCGGCGTCGATTTCTGATTCCAAGCACACCGCGCGAACAAACAGTGGGGTGTCGACGCCTTCGCTGGCGTGATCGCGATTGCCATAGCCGGACATCCGAACCGGTTCGGTCGGCGTCACGTCTTGCTTGGCAAAACCGGCCTGCCAAGTCGTCGCCGCGAGGGTCCAATGTGCGTCACTGAACCACAGCCCCAGCGTCAGGGCAATCCATGCGAATCGATGAACTGAATTCATAAGGTCTCTGCCGCCTTCATCTGTTTTGACAACCAAAGCCACCATCTTAGCCGAAACAAGTGGCGTCAGCTTCCAGCTTGCGAATCCCGCGGCTCAGCTTCCAGCTTACGAATCCCGCGTCCTTCCAGCCTGCGAATCCTGCTGGCCAGCACCGTCCACATCCCCTGCCCCCGCCCGCCAGACTTTTCGCTAGACTTGAGGTCTGTCAGACTCTCTTCACGGGCTGTTGATTGAGTCGAAACTTAAACCACAGTGAGCCGACGCGCGGAGATGTCATGAACGATCCATCCCATGAAAACGATCCGGTGAATCCATACGCGCCGACGGACTTTCTCTCCAACGATGCCTTCGTCGATCAAAACGCCCCGCCGGAACTTGCCAGTCGATTGTCTCGCCTCGGCGCGGTGATCATCGATGGGTTTCTGATGATGTTCATCGTTTTTCCCGTTCAGGTCGTGACGGATTTCACCGCACGGGCCATGACGGGAGAGGTCGGTTTGTTGGAACAGTTGGCGATGTCCGTGTTCGGCATGATCGTGTTTTTGATTCTCAACGGCTACCTGCTGATCACGCGAGGCCAATCGATCGGCAAACTGGCCGCGGGCATCCGCATCGTGGACGCGGAGACGAACGAGTTGATTTCGTTTCTGCGAATCTACGTCTATCGCTATCTCTGGACCCTTCCCTTCACGTTCACCACGTTGATCATCCCCGGTTTTACCGACGACTACTTGATCAATCTGGTGTTCCTTGTCGATGCGCTGATGATTTTCCGCGCCGACAAACGTTGTCTGCATGATCTGATCGCGGGGTCGAAAGTCGTGAAGGTACATCGGTCGTAGGTGTCTGCCGACGAGACACTTCACGCTCGCGTCCTAGGGAGACGACAAACTGGAACCGATCATCGAGATTGACAACGTCTGTAAACGCTACGGGGGCATCGAAGCCTTGCGGGATGTTTCGCTGCGCATTCCACCGGGTGTGACCGGATTGTTGGGGCCCAACGGATCGGGCAAGAGCACGCTGATCAAGGCGCTGCTGGGTTTGTTGCATACCCATGCGGGCAACGGGCGCGTGCTTGATTACAAGTGGCCGCGTGACACCAAGGCGATCCGCGATTCGATCGGCTACCTGCCCGAAGACGATTGTTACATTGCGGGGCTGGAGGGAATCGAGTCGGTTTCCTTGATGGCCCAGCTCTCCGGGTTGGCCGGCCGCGAAGGGTTGCGGCGCAGCCATGAAATGATGGACTTTTGCGGTTTCGGCGAAGAGCGTTACCGGGAGGTCGAATCGTATTCCACCGGGATGCGTCAAAAATTGAAATTTGCCCAGGCACTCGTGCATGATCCGCCGCTGTTGATTTTGGATGAGCCGACGACGGGGCTGGATCCCGATCAACGGCTGGCGATGTTGCGGCGGATCCGGACGTTGGCCACTCGCCATGGCAAATCGGTCATTCTGTCGACGCACATCTTGCCCGATGTCAAAACGGTGTGCGATCACGTTGTCATTCTGGTGGGCGGAACCGTGCGAGTCATCGACACGCTGGAAAACCTGAGCCGACCGGTCGAGCCGACGATGCATGTTTGGGTCATCGGTGATCACGCCGCGCTGGCCCGCCGTGTCAGCAGCGAAGGGCATCGCGTGGATTGGCACTCCAAGACCGGAACCCTGCGGATCGGCGGAATCGATCCCGATCAAACCCAGCGATTGTGGACTTGGGCGGCAGAGACCGAGACGGCGATCCGGCGAATGGAGCCGGCCGTCAATTCGCTGGAGCAGATTTTTATCGATGTCGCCTCGGGGTCGCTGACGGCGGGAATCGACGCGGATCCAAGCCTGAATCCCTCGGAGGTTGTCCGTGCCCGTTCATGACTTGGGCTACCGAAAGTGGTCGGGCGTTCGCGCCGATCAATTTCTTCGCCCGTTGGTGATCGCCCGCGGTGGCATTTCACTGATTCTGAAGCGGCGATGGTTGCGGGTGCTATTGGTGCTGGCTTGGCTGCCAGTCGTGTTGCCGGCGCTGGGGATCTTCGCATTTGAGTTTTCGTCGACCGAGCCGGACATGCAGCGGATGATCGTCAGCACGGTCAGCGGTCCGTTGGGACGTCCCGACTTGGGAGCCCTGATTCTGGCGGACCCGGAGTCGGCCCGGCATGAAGTCTGGTCGACGCTGATCCTGGCCTATTTCCGCTACCCACAACTGTTTGCGATGGTCGGTTTGATCGGCCTGATCGCACCGCTGTTGATCTCCTACGATCTCCGCACCAAAGCATACTTGATGTACTTTTCGCGGCCGCTGTCGCCGACGCAGTACATCGTCGGCAAGTCCGCGGTGATCTGGTTTTTTCTGGCCGTCGTTGCGACCGTTCCGGCATTGTTGCTGTACGTGATGGGCGTGTTGCTCTCGCCCGACTTGTCGGTGATCGCACAGACCTGGGACATTCCGCTACGCATTGTGGCTGCCTCGGTGGTGTTGGTGCTTCCGACGACGACGCTGGCCGTCGTCTATTCGTCGCTGACCGCGGAAAGCCGCTACGCGACGTTTGCCTGGTTTGCGACTTGGGCGATGGGGTTTGTGGCGTACCAATTCCTGACCTTTACCACCGCGGCAATGTCCGGCCGCCGACCGCCACGGCGAAGACGCGGCCCGGTCAACTGGGAGGAGTACGGCGTGGATTTGGATCGTTGGCGACTGCTGTCGCCGTACCACACGCTCGGGAAAGTCGAAGCCTGGGTGTTCGGGCTGGACACCACCGCCGCCAGCGTCGTTCCCGCGATCGGTGTCTTGGCCGGAATCACCGTGATCGGATTCTGGATCGTTCATCGTCGCATCGTCGCGAGGCTAAGTGTTTGAGCGATGATTGAACTCCATCAAGTCAGCAAGATGTACGGGAACGTGGTCGGCGTCAACGATTTGAATGTCACCCTGGAATCGACCGCCTACGGATTGATCGGCCCCAACGGCTCGGGCAAAACGACGCTGATCAATTTGTTGATCGGCCATTTTTGTCCCACCCTGGGCAGCGTGCGTGTCTTCGGAAGAAACCCGACGAAAGACCGAAGTCTTCTTCGCAACATCGGCCTCTGCCCGGCTTCGGATGTGTTGTATCCCAATGTCTCCGCGCTGGAATGGGTCAAGTACCTCGTTCGCTTGCACGGCATCTCGCGCCGCGAGAGCCGCACGATGGCCGAACAGGCGCTGGAGATCGTGGGGATGAGCGACGCCATGCGTCGGCCGATGGGAACCTATTCGCTGGGGATGCGGCAACGGACAAAAATCGCCCAGGCGATCGCCCACCAGCCGGACCTGTTGATCTTGGACGAACCCTACAACGGGCTTGATCCGGTCGGCCGGGCGGACATGACGGCGGTCCTAAAGGCCTGGACGGACGAAGGGCGGGGGCTGCTGTTTGCCAGTCACGTGTTGCAGGAGATCGAAGCGGTCACGTCGTCGTTCTTGTTGATTTACGGAGGACGCTTGCTGGCTTCGGGGACGGCCGACGAGATCGAATCGATCCTGGCTGACACGCCGCAACAAGTCCGTGTGATCGGGCCCGACGCCGCGCGGCTGGTGCATCGCTTGGCCGATGTTCCGTGGGTCGACTCGCTGTCCCTGTCCGCCGGTCGGACCGA
>NZ_JBFHKV010000492.1:0-5988 GCF_041595215.1 Stieleria sp.
ACGGACCGATTCGGCCGACGGCCGTGTTCATTTGTCGAACCCGTTTCCGTCAGGGAAAATGGTCAAAAGATGGGGTGGTCAAAAAATGTTGGCGACGGACGAGTGGTTGCTGCGCGGTGGCTCCATTTTTTGACCAGTCAATTTTTTGACCCCTCCTTCATCGATCACCTGCGGCTTGATGCAGGAATTCGGTGATCCGCTGGGCAACGCCCTCGGTTTTTTAACGCAACCGGTTTGGTTTGCCCCGGCGGCCCTACACAATGCATCGCGAGGATCTAAACGCGACCTATGCTTGACGACGCTTCTTGTCCAACCGCCCGAAACGGAAACTCGTTCGATGGTACGTTTGATCAAATCGGTATTGACGATTGTTGTCGCGACGATTCTGTTGATCCCGATCGCGCTGGCGGCGCTCAAGGCGACTGGAAACTTGCCGCAACCGCTGGTCGATCATGCGGTCAATCGTCTGCCGATCGAATTGACGTCGGCTGTCGGTTTACGGTCGGCTGATCCGGTCGTCCTCGGCAAATGGCCTCCGGTTCGGGGCGACACGTTCCCCGATCTCATTCTGACCGATCAGACCGGCCAAACGGTTCAACTGTCGGACTTCGCCGGCAAGATCATCTTGGTGGAATACGCCGCGATTCCCTGTGAAGGTTGCCAGGCCTTTGCCGGCGGCAAACAGTACGGCGCGTTTGGCAACTTCACGGTGCAGCCCGGACTGGAATCGATCGAACACTACGCACAGCAATACGCAGGTGTCACGCTCGGCAGCGAAGAGGTCGTGTTCGTTCAAGTCTTGCTGTACGGGCGGTCCGTGTCGGCCCCGACGCAAGCCGAGGTCGCCGGTTGGGCGGAACACTTCCACATGGATCGCGATGCGAATCAAATTGTGCTCCGCGGCGATCCCTCCATGCTCAGCCGACAAACCTACGAAATGATTCCGGGGTTCCAGTTGATCGATCGTGAGTTTGTGCTCCGCTCGGACTCCTGTGGCCATCATCCGCACGATGATCTGTACAAAGATCTCTTACCGATGTTACGGACGTTAGCGCGGTAGTTGCGAGCGGTAGTGGCGCGCTGAGGCCCAAGAGTCCGCCTCAATCTAGACAGGGCATCTGGAATTTTGCCCATTTGGCTTTCCCGGCCGCGAAAACGCTTGCGGACCGCGCCCGGGGGGCTTCATACTGATCCCCATTCGTCTGCCGCTCTTCTTTTTGGGGATCCCCGTGACACGTCCATTGACCCACTGCGCGCCGACCCTTTCGTTCGTTCGCACCGTCGGGCTACTCAGCCTGCTTTTGATGTTGATTCCGCTGTCGCTCGGCGCTCAGGACTCGGACGAACTTTCCGATCGCGAGCGAGTCGCTGCGGATCGCTACCTTCAGGTCTTGCTGCGTCGGCCGCGTCCCGGTGTCGCGCTCGATCGCGTGTATGGATACCACGTCCAAAACGATTCGCTGGGCGAACTGGAGCAACAACTCTCCGATCCCCAGGCCGACGACGCCGGGGAACGTCAGATGGTTTGGGGATTGGTTCAGTTGCAGCGTGGTCGTGCGGCCGAGGCGGCACAGATATTGACGGCGGCGGAATCCAAGTTGCCCGACGATGCGGCATGCAGTTTCTATCTCGGCCGCGCGTACTTGGCGGTCGGACAGACCGAGCAGGCGGCCGCCGCGATGGAACGAGCGCTCGATCGCGGGCCGTTGCGCGCCGAAGCGCTGCCGATGTTCACGCAATTGGGGAGGATTTACAGCCGCGCCGGCCAGCGGGAGAAGTCACTTGCCGTCTGGACTCGGCTGGAACAATTGTTTCCCGGTGACACGCGGGTCGGCGGCCAGATCGCGCGGACGCTTGCCGAAGAAGGGAATGACGACGAAGCCTTGCGGCGTTATGAACAGCTCGCGCAGAGTTCGAAACAACCCGATGAGAAGATCGCGATGGCCGTCCAAGCGGCAGAAATGCGACGCAGGATGGGAAACGCGGACGAGGCGACCGAGTTGCTTGAAAAGATTCTGGCTCGGTTAAACCCTGGCAGCTGGCTGCACACGGATGTTCGCAACCGGATCGAAGCCGGTTTTCTGAAGTCGGGTGACTACGACGCCTTGGCGGATTACTACAAACAACAACGTGCCGATCGGCCTGATGATCTGTCGCTGCAAACGCGTTTGGCCCGGATCCTGATCACCGCGGGCCGATTGTCGGAAGCCAAGACGCTGTTGGACGCCGTCGTCGCTCGTGCACCGGATGATACCGAAGCTCGATCGACATTGATCGATGTGTTGATCAATCAAAACAACGTCGCCGAAGCGGCCAATCAATTCAGCGAGCTTGCCAAGCGCGACGCGGACAATCCCGATCACCTGGTGCGGTGGGGACAGGTGTTGTTGGAGGACACCGAGACGCCGTTGGAGCAACGGCGCGACGCAGCGGCGGACGTTTGGTCGCGGCTGGCCGGCACCCGCAGCGACGACGCCGTGACGCTCTCGCAAGTCGCCGACTTGATGCGCGGCATCGATCGAAGCGAAGACGCGATCGAGCTGTATCGCAAGTCGATCGAATTGGATCCCGGCTCGCCCCAATATCGAGAATACTTGGGCGAGTACTTGCATTCGCTCGATCGCAAGGACGACGCCGTCGAGGTTTGGAAGTCGATCGCCGAGGGTGATCGCCGCGGTCGTGAATCGTTGGTCCGGTTGGCCGAAGTGTTTGGGGCGTTCAAGTTGCCAGGTCTGGCACTCGACACGTGGGGAGAGGCCGCGGAATACGATCTGACGTTCGCGCAAGAGTTACGTTACGCGTCGAAGTTGACCGAGGCCAAACAATACGAAAACGCACTGCAACGTTTGGACGCGGCGGCCGAAATTGCGGAAACGCCGGATGAACAAGAACAGTTGCTCAAAGACCGCATCGCCGTCTATCAGGCATCGGGGACGTTGGAGCAACAGATTCGACAGGTCGAAGCCGGACCGGAGTCCGTCGACTCGCTTCGAACATTGGCGTTGATGCATAGTGCGGCCGGCGATCTGGTCAATGCGGAACGCTCGATTCAGCAAGCGCTGAAAATGGAACCGGACAACACCGACGTGTTGCTGGTTGCGGCGGACCTGGCCGAGCGTCAGAACCGATTGAGTGACGCCGCCGAACTGTTCGAACAACTCGCCACGGCGGACAACCGGTTCCGCACCAATTACTTGCAACGCGTCGCCGGTCTGCAAGTCCGGCTGGGACAGACCGATCAAGCGATCGAGACTTGCGAAGCCGTCATTGACGCCAATCCGGCCAGCCCCGAATCGTATCAGTTCTACGCGCGAACCGCGTTCGGCGTCAAT
Source organism: Stieleria sp. (assembly GCF_041595215.1). Classification (NCBI taxonomy): domain Bacteria; kingdom Pseudomonadati; phylum Planctomycetota; class Planctomycetia; order Pirellulales; family Pirellulaceae; genus Stieleria; species Stieleria sp. The sequence continues at coordinate 3,333 of NZ_JBFHKV010000492.1, forward strand.
CGCGACGAAGAAGCGATCGCCGCTCTGCGTCGGGCAATGACGGTCGCACCCCGCGACAACTCTCCGCGACGGATGTTGGCCAGCCATTTCGCCGATCAATACCGCACCGACGAAGCGATCGAATTGTATTGGCAGGCGTTGAACTATGAAGTCAAGCTGGATGACAAGATCAATGTCATCCGGGCGCTTGCACCCTTGTACGATCGCAAGACAGACCTGCAGACGTTGCTCGGTCGAATCGAAGAGATCAATCGCAAAGACGGCAACGCCCGAACGACCAGTTTGATGATCGCCGCTGCGCACGAGTCCGTGCAGGACTTCGGCGCGGCGATCAGCGCGATCGATCAGTTGCTCGCCGTCCAGCCGCGTGACGTCGCCTTGTTGGAAACCATGGTGCGTCTGGCCGATGCGGCCAACGAAGTGGAGCAGGCTGCGGAGTACCAAAAGCGAATCACCGAACTGGCCAACACGCCGGAAAACCGATTCAAGCTGGTGGAGTATCAACTGGAAGCCGGCACGATCGATGTCGCCCAGGCACTTTCGCAACGCTTGTCGTTTCTGTCGGATCCCTCGCGACTGGGCGGGATGGTGCGTTCGGCGGCGCGACGTGGTGACCTCAAGACGGCACGGGCGATTTGTGAAGAAGCCCTGCGAGCCGACGACAGTTTGTGGGACATCAAACTGTCGCTCGCGCAGTTGTTGCTGATGGACCGAAGCGAAGCGGACGCCGAGGCGAACCGCGAGCGGGCGATGCAGTTGGTCCAGCAGATTCGTGCCGCCGACGTGCCGATGGATGCCCCGGCACCGACGCGACGCAAGCAGACGAACACGACCGTGTCCAGCAATGGATTGCCGGCCGGTTATCAGTCCAACCCGATGTACTGGAGTCAGTCGTCGTACCAATTGGCCCAAATGTTACGCGTCGGTCGATACGCCAACGCATCCTACTCGTATTCCACGCCCAGCGCGACGATCGAGGCCACGTCGTTCGGGCACGCCCGTGTGATCGCCGCATCTTTGATTTTGATGAATGAAGTGATCGGCATGCCGGACGATCAGGCGTCTGATGCGGTGCAGGCAAAACTGGATTCGGAGTTTTCCGTCGAGGACTGGAACACGGTCACCGATGCGATGGAGATCTGGGAACACTTTGCGCTGATGAATGTGATGTCGTTGGTCAGCAATCAGCCCGTTGCAAGTCCGTTCGCACCGACGCCGCCCAATCTCTCTGCGGCGGCGAAAGCCAAAGCGGACGCGTTGCGGCAGAATCAGATGAAGATGATGTGGCGGCTGGCCGAACTCGACCCCAACTATGGGATGACGCCGCTGTTGCAATTCCTTTCTCAGCGGATGATGTCCGATTCGATGCCCGCCGAGCGGAAACCCGACATGACGCCATTGACGGAGAAGGAGCTTGAAATTCTCGCGTTGATCAACGAGCGCGTGCAAGCGTCGGGAATGTCGACCGGGGCGTTGATGGGGGCTCCTCCCGGCGCGGCGGAGATGATGTTTCAAGCGATTCTCGGTCACGAATTTAATCTGGCCGGCCAGGAAGAAAAAGCCGCGCAGTTCGCACCCGAGACTCCCGGTGCGGACTCCAGCTATGACGAAATCGTCGGCGCGATCCAGTTTTACCTCCGACTGGGAAAACCCGAGCAAGCCGACGGGTTGGTCAAGCAATTGCTGCCGGCCGCGCGACGCGAAAAACCCAAAGCGCCGGTTCAGGGATTCAGTCCCATCACCCAAATCATGATGGGCGGTGGCGAGGCGGCCAAAGCGTTTAGCGAACGACACGAGCGGTCGATGGTCGATGCCGTGATCGCGGGTTGGTCCAAGTCGACGCTCAACGCGGCCAGTCGCTCGACGGCCCTTGGCGATGGCTACGTCAATACCTACGCACAGACCGGTAGCGGCGGGTTTCGGTCGGTCCGTATCCGGGGTCCGCTCTCGCCGCGGTTGTTGGATTCGACGCTTGCGCAACAGGTGCTGGCGTTTTCCGCGGACAACAGTGATGGGGCAACGAGCCAAGCTCAAACGCTCAGCGGCCAACCTCAAACGCCAACGCTCTCGGCGAATCTGATCGAGCATCTACAGACTCCACTCAGCGACGCGCCGCTGGAAGAACGAAAGACGCGCCGCGTCGTTGCCGCCTATGCCCATTGGTGGGCGGGGCGTCCGGAGAAGTGTTACGAACAACTGGTCGACCTTTGCACCGAATTCCCCGCCGATGTCGACTTGCAAATTGAGCGTGCCCGTTTGGCGAGCGAGCTGAAACAACCCCGTTTGGCGCTCGAGACGCTGGATTCCTTCAGCCCGCTGGACAGTCGCATGCTGGTCCGCAAGGAGATGGCGGCGATGAATCTGGCTGCCGAGATCGGGGACACCGAGCGAGCCAAGGTTGCTGCCGAGCGGTTGTTCGGCATGCGTTTGGACGTGCAGATGCAACTCGCCCTGGCCGACCAGCTGAAACGATTGGGGCTGAATGATCAAGCCAACGCGATGCTGGCGCGGACCCGTAGCGGCCGCGTCCGCGACGAGAACACCGAATTGCAGATTGCACGCGCGTTTCTTTCCGCCGGTGACAAAGAGGCCGCGGCCGAGGTCGCCTATTCGCTGATGCGACGACTTTCAGCTGGCCGGTCCCAAAGCAGCAACC
>NZ_JBFHKV010000493.1:0-5985 GCF_041595215.1 Stieleria sp.
GTCAAAAATTGGGTTGGTCAAAAAATGGGTTGGTCAAAAAATGGGTTGGTCAAAAAATGGGTTGGTCAAAAAATGGGTTGGTCAAGAAATAGGGTGGTCAAGAAATAGGGTGGTCAAAAAATGGGAACCCGGTGGGCTGCCGCAAAACGGCTGATGTCCATTGATCAGCCACCTGACTGAGCTCTCATTTTTTGACCAACCCATTTTTTGACCATTTCTTCTCCCGCCCCGCTTCAGCTCCACCTCCTTCGGGCGTACCCCGCTCCGACACTTCGCCAACGGAGTCGATAGCGTTCTTCCAGGCACCACTGGACGAAGGTGTTGCTGTTGGGGCCGGGGACGTAGCGGTAGGTGTGGCACCAGGGATAGGCGTGCGGTGCGGTTTCGATTCGGCGCGCCAGTTGGTCGGCTTCCTCGTCACACCATCGATGCAACCCATAGGCGAGGTGATTGCGGATACCGGCGGTGGGGGCCATCAGATTTCGATGCACGTGCCCCCAGCTCTCTCCTCCGGCGTCGGCATTTTGCCAGACCTCCCAGCGGTCGCATTGGTCGCTGCGACGGACCAGCAGCCAGCAATGCTCGGCAAATCGAAAGGGGCCCGGCAGACGGGCCGCCCAGAGTTCCACGGTGACGGCATCGGCTGTCATGCGAGTGCTTTGTCGGCTTTGATGTTTGGGTGGTGTTTGTCGAGCGGAAGAGGGATCAGGCTGAAGCTTGCGGAGCGATGAAGTGATCCGTGAGCCCACCGATGGCAGCGCGGACCCGCGGCTTGATTGCACCCTGTCATCCGTGGGTTCGCGCTGCTATCGGTGGGTATTGTTTTCGGTGTTTCGCCCGGCAGAACTGCTGGAACGCTAAGACCCGATTTCGCCTCGGTCACCCGTTTGCCCGGCGGCGATGTCGGCGGCATAGCAATCGATCAAGGTGGACACGTTGGCCATCCGTTCGAGTTCTCGAAGCGCGCGAACGCTGCGATCGAACCGCGCCAGCGTGATCGGTCGAGGGGCTGCGGCGAAGGCTTCTTCACGCATCGTCTTGCGGTAGTGTCCGATGGCCATCGAGAAAACGTCGCGCAACACGGCGCGTTTTTTCGGAGCCTCTTTGCCGGCTTCGTCCACGCGCGTCGTGACGATCCGTCGAATCGCGATCGGATCTGGGAACGGGCTCGCCAGCGCGCCGATCAACGCATCGCGAAAGCGTCTCGATTCGTCACTGAGCAGACGCAGTGCCGCCGGAACGTCTCCGCCGGCGATCTCGACCGCGTGAGAGATTTCGGCCGGTTCGGCTGGGATCTGGTGGACGTCACGGATCAGCCGTGTCGCTTCTTCGGCGTTCAACGGCGCAAAGCGAATCACCTGGCAGCGGGAACGGATGGTGGGCAATTGTTTTTGTTCGCTGGTGCCGACCAGCATGATCACGGCATCCGAGGGCGGTTCTTCGAGCGTCTTGAGCAGGCAGTTGGCGCCTTCTTCGTTGAGGAAATCGGCGTCTTCCAGGATCGCGACTTTGCGGCGCCCACAGTACGGGCTCAACCGGACGTCGCGACAGAACCCTTCTTGCATCCGCACTTCCGGGCGACCGATCAGCAGGTCGACGGGGATCACTGTTTTGTCTTTCGGTTTACGAATGCGGATCAGGTCGGGGTGGGTTTCGGCGTCGACTTGGACGCACGCTTCACAGGTTCCGCAGGGCTGCATCGACTCGGGCGGATTGCGGTTGCACAGCATGGTCCGGGCCAGCAGCGTCGCGACGCTGCGTTTGCCGACACCGGGCGGGCCGACCAGCAAGAAACTGCCGCCGAATCGTTGTTGGCGGATCGAGTTGCCGAACCACTGTTCCAGGTGGCGGTTGCCGATCAAATCGGTCCAGTTGGCGATCATGAGGCCTGGGAATCCGCGGCGGCCGTGTGGCCGGTCACGCGGTTGTCGCTATGGCAATTGGGGCCGTGCACGTTTTCCTTTTCGATCTTTTCGATCTTGGCGATCCGTTCGGCGTGGCGGCCGCCGTCGAATTCGGTTTGCAGCCAGCGGAGGACGAGGTCATCGATGGAGCGTTCGCCGATCAGATCGCCGGGCAGGCACAGCACATTGACGTCGTTGTGTCGGCGGCTCATTTCGACCATGACTTCGTCGTAACACGGTGCGGCGCGGACGCCGGCGAACTTGTTGGCCGTGATGGCCATGCCGATGCCGGTTCCGCAGATCAGGATGCCGCGATCGGCCTGGCCGTCGCTGACGCGTTTGGCGACCACTTCGGCAAAGTCGGGGTAGTCGACCGAGGAGTCGTTGAAGGTGCCTTCGTCGAGGATCTCGTACGAGTTGGCGGTCAGGGATTGGATCAGACGCGCTTTGATCTGTACGCCGCGATGATCGCTACCGAGTGAAATTCGCATTACGCAGACTCCTGATCTCCGTCGGAGACCTCGGGAAAAAAGTCGTCGTCCAGCCGCTCGAACCATTTTTCCAGCTCGCCTTCCATCTGGTCGGCACACTGGCGGTACGCATCGACTGGCATTCCGATCGGATCGGAAATGTCGCCGCCGTCGTGACGCAAGGTGAACACCCGATCGTGCATCTCGGGCCAGGCGGCCAAGATCGCAGCGCGGTGCGAACGGGTCATGGTCAAGACGAGATCGGCGACGTTCATGATGTCATCACCAAGCGGTTGGCTGGCGTGTCCGGTTAAATCCAGTTTACGCTCTCCCATCACTTCGATCGACTGTGGACTCGCGCTCCCGCCGGCGGAGGCGGCCACACCGGCCGAAAGCACCCGAACGGCGTCTTCCCGGCCCATCTTCTTTCGCAGTAGTTCACGCATCAGGGTTTCCGCCATCGGGCTGCGACAGGTGTTGCCGGTGCATACCATTACAATAACGGGTTTGACGAATTGATTCATGGCGGCTCGTTCAATCACTCCTTCTCGCAACAGTTCCCAACGTTTTCCGATCACCCGGACCACCGTCGATGCCCCACCATAACGAGTCGGGCCGTCGTCGAGCAGCAGTGGTAGGGTACCGGAGAGTTGCTCAAGCACACCGGCGGCGGTGGTTTGTGTCGGTTTTCCAGTTAAATTGGCACTCGTCAGCACCAACGGGGCGGCCATAAATCGGTGGATCGATTGCAAAATTCGGTGGTCGACGACGCGGAATCCGACCCCCCCACTCGGTCCGGTGATCCGCTGGCGGACCGATGGTGGTAATTGGTGCACCGCGGAGTGGTCGTTTTCACAGGGGGTGACCAAGGTCAACGGACCCGGCCAACAGCGGTGGCTCAGCCGACGTGCGACCGGAGACGCTTCGCAGAAAAAGTCTTCGGCCGCCTGACGACTCCGCACCGAAATCGCCATCGGTTCCTCGCCCCGACCCTTGATCTCGATCAATTTCTCAACCGCTTGGGCATCCAACGCGTGTGCGGCCAGTCCGTACACCGTGTCGGTCGGAAACGCCACCACCTGGCCTTCGGTCAACGCTTGGACGGTGCGGTGGATGATGTCGCTGGGGTCGTCGGTTTCGCGAAGATCAAGGACTTTGGTCATGAATGCCGACGAATGAGTCTGTCAAAGACGAGCAGGGCCCGCGCCCCGGATCGAGTGCCGCCATTGTAAGAGCGGCAAAATTAAGTCCACAACCGGACGAACCGGAAAAGCCCTGTAGAATGAGAACGTCCCCTGCGAAAAACGACGACGCGTCAATCCGATCCGATGAGACACCTGCGACAACCGGTCATGCAACCCTCAACCTCGTTCACACGCCGCGCGATGCTGAAACGGGCGGGGCTTGGCGCCGCAGCGGCGCTCGCCGCCACCGTGCCGGGATGTGTGCCGGCCAGCGGGCACGGCCAGACCGAATTGGTCTGGGGCCGAAGGGGACAGAGCTCGGGCCGTTTCCTCAAGCCTCGCGCCATCACCATCGATCGCAACGATCAGCTTTACATCGTCGATACGACCGGTCGCATCCAAGTCTTCGATCGCGATGGGAACTGGTTGCGTCAATGGAAAACGCCGGAGACGAAAAACGGCCGGCCGACGGGGCTGGCGATCCAACACGGGCGACGCCCCGAAGACGATTTGTTGCTGGTCGCCGATACACACTATTACCGCATGTTGGTCTACCACCTCGACGGCCGGCGGATCGAGTCCAAGGAGATCGGCGGTCAGCCCGGGCGAGACCCCGGCCAATTCGCCTTCGTCACCGATGCGGTCTCCGACGACGACGACTGTTTTTATATCGGCGAATACGGCGATTCCGACCGCATCCAGAAATTCGATCCCGATGGCAACTTCATGACCCAGTGGGGCGGGACGGGACGCGAGACGGAAAAATTTGTCCGCCCCCAAAGCTTGGTGATTGCCGGCGATGTGTTGTGGATCGCCGATGCGTGTAACCATCGGATTCAACGCTACGACATCAGCGGCCCGACACCGCGGTGGATCGACGCTTGGGGACAACAAGGCCAACAGCCGGGCCAGTTTCATTATCCCTATGACTTGGCGCTGCTGGCCGACGGCGGCGTGCTGGTGTGCGAATATGGCAACCAGCGGATTCAACGTCTGGCCGCCGACGGCACGCCGCAGTCGATCTGGGGCGCGCCGGGATTCGAGGTCGGCCAGCTCTACCAGCCCTGGGGGCTGGTCGTTGATTCAGAAAACAGAATGCACGTCCTGGACAGCAACAACCATCGCATTCAACGCACCCGTTTGCCGGCGTGATGCTAACCGGCGAGTAGTTCGTCCATCGTTGCGACGAGACCCTTGACCGCGTCGACGCTCTTTTGGAAGTCGGCCGTTTCGGATTCGGTCAGATTCAGTTCGATGACCTTTTCCACACCCGCGCTGCCCATGATCACCGGCACGCCGACGTAGTAGCCGCCGACGCCGTATTCGCTTTCGCAAAGTGCGGCGACGGGGATGCAGCGTTTCTTGTCTTTGACGACCGCTTCGACCATCTGTGCACAGGCCGCTGCGGGGGCATAGTAGGCACTGCCGGTCTTGAGCAGCGAGACGATTTCCGCACCGCCCTTGCGGGTCCGCTCGACGATTTCTTCCAATCGTGCCGGATCGATCAACTGGGTCACCGGGATTCCGCCGACGCTGGTGCAGCTGGGGATCGGAACCATCGTGTCGCCGTGTCCGCCCATCAGCAACGCGCTGATGTCTTCGACGCTGACGCCCAGTTCCATCGCCAGGAATGTGCGGTATCGCGCGGTGTCCAGCACGCCGGCTTGCCCGCAAACCTTGGAGCGATCGAAACCGGTGACCTTCCACATCTGTTGGACCATCGCGTCGAGCGGGTTGCTGACGACGATCACGACGGCGTTGGGACTCGATTTCTTGATCTCTTCGCCGACGCTGGTGATGATCCGTGCGTTGGTGCTCAGCAAGTCATCGCGGCTCATGCCCGGTTTTCGCGGGATTCCGGCGGTGACGACGATCACATCGCTGTCTGCCGCGTCGTCGTAACTGGTCGTCCCCACGATCTTGGAATCAAAGCCCATGATCGGCGACGACTGCATCAGGTCGAGAGCTTTCCCGGCCGGCATGTCTTCGGTTTGGGGGATGTCCAACAGGACAATGTCACCGAGCTCCGCAGCAGCACACCAATGTGCACAGGTTGCTCCGACGTTACCAGCTCCGATGACGGTGATTTTTGCGCGACGCATGGTTGATTCTTGATTCAGGGAAGTGGCGAAAACGGAAAGACGACTGACAAACGCCCATCGTCACAAACGCCCATCGTCTCAGAGCAGCCGCCGTGGTCAAGAGGAGGCAGTGGAGCGTGTCGCGACCAAGTGGTGTTTCGCCGCCGATGGCTGACGACGAAGGAGACCGAGTCTCCAGACCGATGTGTTCCCCGGTGGCGTCTGGGAATCAGTCGGAACGGCCAAGGCTACAGATCGATCGTCGTGGTTTGGCTGGCACGCTTGCGAACCTCGGCGTCCTCTTTGGCGTTGCGCCGCGTCCACCAGATCGTCGCAAGGATGGCCA
>NZ_JBFHKV010000494.1:0-5978 GCF_041595215.1 Stieleria sp.
GAGGCCGCTCGCGCTGGCGCGAACCGGCTGATGCCAAACGATTATCAGCCGTTTGGCGCGAGCCTACGGGCCCCGGCATCAGGAAGCGACGCTTAACTTAGCGGTATTGCGTCAAAGCCCCCACTGCAAGTTCCACTTCTCACGAATCTGCCGAGCGTTTCCCCATGCCGCTTCGGCCGCATCCGCCTCGTCCATCGCCATCGATGCCTCGGCAACTTGATCGTAAAGCCTGGCGAGCATATTCCAGGCCATCCGATTGCCGGAGCGGAGCCGGGTATAAGCTTCAAGGTCCTCGACCGCTTGCTCGGCACTCGCCTTCGACTCGCCGAATCGCTCGATCCGGAACAGGGTTTGGGCGTGTTCGCGGAGTGCCATCGCGCAGAGAAAGTGATACGCGGGGACGTCGGGAAAGTTGCTTGTCAGCGAACGATAGATCGCGACGGCCTCGTTCAGATGCGAAATCGCGGCGTCTGAATCCGAACGGTCGACCAAGTCTCCCATCGTCTTGAGGGCATCGGCCAAGGTTACTTTGTAGCGTGGAATCGCGGGATACGCGTCACTCAGGTCGCGGGCGATCTTGATCCCACGTTGAAGTTGGGCGATCTGTTCCTGGGCATCATCCGACCGGCGTGAGCGTCGAATCGTCGCGGTCAACATTTCCGCCAGCTCGCACTGATAGTCGGGGACCTGTGGATGCTCCAACACCAACGCGTCCAGAATCGCGATTCCGGCAGACTTGACATGGGTTCGCTCATCGCTGTTACGATCCGAGGCAAACGGGTAATACGCCCGGTAGGCTCGCGCCAGCGCCAACTGGTAACTCAGATGATTGGGTTCACGATCGACCAGCGTCTCCAGGATCGAGACGGCTTTGCGATGGCTGCGTTTCGCGTCCTCATGGTGAAACATCAACCATTGCGATTGGCCCAGGTTACTGAACGTCCGCGCCAACTCGGCTTGACAGGACGATTGGTCCGGGTGGACCTGTGCGATCAGGACGTCGCGTGCCTTGAGGAACTGCTGCTCCGCTTCGACGAAACGGCTGGTCGCATGCTTGACCAGCCCCAATTGATTGAGCACCTTGGCTTTGATCAACACCAACGAAGTGTCATCGCCGGAATCTTGTTGATCCAAAATTTGCAAACAGCGAACGTAGGCGCGTTCGGCTTTCCCGTACTTGCCCAACCGCTGATAAATGTCGCCCGCCCGTTTGTGGACTCGGGCGGTATCGCGTTGCAGCCGAGGACTGGGAGCGTTGTCGACGGCGAATCGATCGTAGAACCGAATCGCGTCTTCCATCAGCGACGCGTTGTGATCAGAAACCAACAACTGAAGCTCGCCCGGTGCGGGGTCGTCGGGGCCGGGCTCGAGATCTGTCGGACGAGCCATCCAACTGGACGTAAAACGACCCAGGATCTGATCCATCGATTCCAGCGCCACGATCAGATTGTTTTCGGCGCGATGTCGCTCTTCAACCGCTTCGCGCCACTTCGAACTGACCAGAACGAACGACGTGCCGATCACGATCGCCAACGTGCCGACCAACGAAGCGGCCAAGGGATCCCGACGGGCCCATCGCACCATCCGCCCGAGCCCTCCGATCCGCCTGGCACGCACCGGACGCCCCTTGATGAATCGCGTCAAATCGTCGGCCAGTTCGCGTCCGTTGGCGTAGCGTTGCTCCGGCTGCAACGCCATCGCTTTGAGCACGATCGCTTCCAGATCTCTGGGAATGCGAGGCCGCACGTCTCGCGGCTTTTGAAACTCCCCACGCAGAATCCGGTCCACCACCGCGGCCTTGCTGCCGGCGACAAAGGCCGGTTGCAAGGTGATCAGTTCGTAGAGTGTCACCCCCAGGCTATAGAGATCGCTACGCGTGTCGTGTTTGCCGCCGAGTTGCTCGGGCGCCATGAACCGCAGCGTCCCGGCGATGTCGTTCCGGTCCACCGACGGGTCTTGCTGCAATGCCGTCGCGAGCCCGAAATCGGTCACCCAAACCGTTCCGTTCGGGTCGATCATCAAGTTGCTCGGTTTGATGTCTCGATGCAGGACGCCTTGGCTGTGTGCGTAGTGAATCGCGTCGGCGACCTGCACCCCGATATTTGCCGCGCGTCGAAAACTGGACGTGATCTCCAAACCCAAACTCGGGTCCACCGCCTTCGACTCCGGCTCTGCGGCAACATCGGGCAGATTCCCCTCGCGGTGGCTGAACCAGCGGGCGCGGCGGACCGAACGATTGCTGCCGGAATCCGCCGTGCTGCCGGACCCGAGACGCCAGGCCTGCGTGTCATCGGCCGACACGTCTCGCTGCGGCCGGGCCTTGGCCTGCTCGATGATTTCGTCCAATCCGATCCCATCGATTCGCTGCATCACAAAGTAATGGAGTCCGGCATGATGCCCGACACCGAACACGGGCACGATGTTGTTGTGGTGCAACCGCGCCGCCGTCTTGGATTCTCGCGAGAATCGCTCCAGCTTGCGGGCCTCCCGGAGCGTTTGGCGAGGAAAGACCTTGACCGCCACGCGTCGCTGAAGACTCTGTTGCTCGGCTTCGTAGACCACGCCCATCGCTCCGCGACCGATCTCGCGAATGATGTGATAATCGCCCAGCTCCTGCGGCGTATCGATTTCAATGTCGTAGGGATCGGCCGTCGCCGACAACGTGTTCTCTTTGAACTTTTCCAGCGCGATCATGACCGGAAACTGCAGACGGATCTGATCGGCCAGTTCCGGATGCGCTCGCGCGTACTCGTCCGTCGTCACCTGTTCCCCGCGGCGCCGGCGTTCCAGCAATTCTTCGCCGAGTGCCTCGACCGGGTCACGAAACTCCGCCTCATCATCGTCGCGGACGTGCGTAGGGTCATGATTCATCGAGGAACCCGGGGATTTCTTGAAGCACTTCTCGGAGCCGGGAGAGCGCCCGCATGTAACGATTGCTGGCGGCCGCGTCCTTCAGCCCCAACACCTCGGCCACTTCGCTGTTGCGCAGCTCTTCGAAGTGCCGCAGGGCGATCACCTCGCGGTCGATCTCGTCCATCCCTTCCAACGCCCTCTCGATCTGCAGGACCAACTCGGCATGCATCGCCAACTGACTCGGCGAGGCCAAGGCGGACGCCAGTTGTAACGCCATCGACGCCGACGTCGCCGCCAACAACTGACGGTTGATCCCGACCTCTTGCTTGATATCTCGCATCTCCGCCTTCAAATGACGGCGATGGACGTCGATCAGCCGCTGGGTCGTCAATTGGCGGAGCCAGACATAAAAGGACAACTGGGGACGCTGCAGATAATGCCGCATCCGCTGGTGGGCATCGATGTAAACCTCTTGCAAGATGTCCGATGCATCTTCGCGGCCTCGCAATCGGCGGTCCATTCTAAATTCAAGCATCCGTTTTAAACGCTCTCGGTGAATCGAAAAGAGCTCCACAAAGGCGTGCTCTTCGCCGGACCGCAAACGCTCGACGAGTTCTTCGTTGAAGCCGCTGCCCGGCATCTCGGTCCCCTTGAAACGGATTGAAATCGAATTTTACACCATGCCACCGCCGACCCCGGCGGACGCCTCAGCCGTCGCCGGGGTGCCCCGGCACACGCTCGCAGCCACCCCCAAAACTTTCCGGAACAATCCGAGCAGAATTCTGGTCGGTTTGGGTGTAACCAGAGGCGATCGTTGCGTTTCAAATCGAACCGAAAATCGAATGCGGTGCGTTTGCCGGACAAGGTCGTCCACTGACTCTCATGCCCCCACCCTTATTGTAACCCTGGAACACTGATCATGGCACGTTTCGCGCGTCTGGCACTCTGGACGGTCCTTCTTTTCCCCGTCTTGGTCGGATGCCAACGACACACCGGACTGAGCGGAAACAGCAGTGAGATCGCTGACTTTCTCGCCGAACACCCGGGATCGGATCTCGGCACCGAAGTCGAAGGCGGCGACCGCTAACACGCTTCATCCGACCGGCCGCACAGCACGCACAGCATGCCTCGCCGCCCAACCTTTCTCCAACATTCACCCATTTCAAACCTTAGGAAAACTTGCATGAAACACTCCTCTAGACGCGCCTTCACGCTCGTCGAACTGCTCGTCGTGATTGCCATCATCGGCATCCTCGTCGGACTCCTCCTCCCAGCCGTTCAAGCGGCCCGCGAAGCCGCTCGGCGAATGAGCTGCAGCAATAACTTCAAACAGATCGGCTTGGCCGTCCACAATTATCACTCCGCCTACAAGCAGCTACCGACCCACGGAACCGGGACCTACCACCGCCGAGACGCGGGCAATAACGATCCCGTCACCGGAAACAACGGGATGAACCTGAGCTTTCTGGTCGGCATCACACCGTTCATCGAACAACAAGCCGCTTGGGATCAGATTTCCCACCCGTTCCTGCCGAAATCGGGCACGGCCATCAACGGCGTCAGTGCCTTCCCGCCCATGGGCCCCAACCCCCACAAAGGACTCGCCAGCCACGCGTTGCACCAGTACGACCCCTGGCTGATGGAGGTCCCCGGATTCCGCTGCCCCAGTGACCCCGGCGTCGGACTGCCCGCCCACGGCCGCACCAACTACGCGGCCAACCTCGGCGACGCGATGCACCACACCTGGGTCGGCGATCGCTACTGGTCCGCGACGGTCAACGGCAGCCCGGGCTGGTGGAACATCACGTCGCCAAACACCGGTTTGGCCCAACGCAAACAAGAATCCAGTCGCGGCATGTTTGTGGCCCGTAACCAGTCCCGTTTCCGCGACGTGCTCGATGGACTGTCCAACACCGTCCTGGCCGGCGAAATCCCCACCGACCTCGGGGATTCTGATGTTCGCACCCGCGCCTACATCAACGCCGGACGCAACGGCGGCGTCTATGACGATCCTGCCATCGCTGAAACCAACGGCTGGAAAGACCCCGACGATCCCACCTCCTGGCTCCCCACCCTGACCAGCCTGCAAGGCAACGGCGAAGGCATGCGTGGCTTTCGCTGGGCTGCCCACGCCGGTGTGTATTCGTCGATCTGCACGATCTTGCCGCCCAACCGTGAACTGGTCATGAGCAACGGCATCACCTCCGGCGGAACCCTGGCCCCGGGAAGCCGACACCAAGGGGGAGCCCATATCTTGATGGGAGACGGATCGGTCATCTTCATCACCGATTCGATCGAAGCCGGTAACAGCCACTCGCCGACCGTCTACACCAACGTCGGTGGCACCAGCAGCGCCGCGATCAACCCCAAAGTTGTCCCCGGTTGCCAAAGTCCGTTCGGACTCTGGGGCTCCCTCGGCACGCGAGACGGCAAAGAAGTGATCCAAGAACAGCTGAACCAGTAATCAGTTGATTCGGTCATCCTAACGCCCTTGGATCCATCCCGATTGGATCCAAGCGATGCGACGAACCCGTCTCGGTCGCCGGTGAGTATTCGCCACGACCGAGACATTCGTCATCTTCCCACCAGGATTTCCGCCTCTGTCGCTAGTCGGGGTTTCTCCCCACCTTGCGGAAGCGATCGATTTGGTAGACGCTTAGAACCTGCGAGTTCGTGAAGAACTCGTGAAAATCAATGTTCGCTCGGTGCCAAGTTGTCTCCGATCCTGACGAACACTGACTGTTCAAACCACCAAAAATCCCACAGGGTGCCCAGATGCTACGCAAGTTCACCACCGCCGCTTTCGCTTGTGCATTGACCGTTTCCATGATCGGTTGCGAAAAACCCGCCGACACCACCGACACGTCTGCCGAAGAAGCTGTCGAAGTCGTCGTCGAAGAGACCGAAGAAGCGGCAGTCGAAACCGAAGAAGCTGCAGAAGCCGCCGAAGAATCGGTTGAAGAGTCGGTCGAAGAAGCCGCCGAAGCAGTGGAAGAAGAAGCCGCTGCCGAGTGATCGCGTCCGTTCTCGGACGACAACGTTCCGCGGTGCTCCAGGCTCCCGCCGAGCACCCGCGGACGCCCCACTTCTCGCATCCCAGATCGGATCGCAAACGAGCAGCCGGC
>NZ_JBFHKV010000495.1:0-5971 GCF_041595215.1 Stieleria sp.
GGTATCTACACAAGTCGCTTTTTGCCCAAAGGGCATGCATATCCATAGCCTGGGGCAAGCAAACCGAGCATTTGCGAGGGTTGCGCCGCCCCAGGAACACCATCGCAATGAGGTTCAATTTGGCCAACGGCCATGCACAACCTTCGCGTTTGACGAGGCATTTGTGTATGCCCGTTGGCCAATCGCTCTCGTTCTCGTTTGCGGACCTTGGGCGATGCCCAAGGCGATGGATGTAAACGGCCGTTGGCCGAAGCCATCCACTCAGAACAGATCTGTCATGCAAAAGATGTGTAAATACCAGTGCCCAGGGGGAGAGTGACGAAAACCCTTTGTGATCAGCGACTTAAAAACGGCACGCCCCTCCACACGGGAGGGTGACACCGAATTCTCAACATCAGCGACTTAAAAACGGCACGACCTCCACACGGGAGGGTGACACCGAATTCTCAACAACTTCCCAACGGGACGATGAACCGAATCGAAATTCAATCCACCAAACCCACTCGACCCAACAAATCAACAGCCACAGCCACAGCCACAGCTAATAGCTAACAGCTAACAGCTAACAGCTAACAGCTAACCACCTACGAACTCGGAATATCGACCTCATCCCAATCCGCGTTCTCGAAAAACGTCAGCCAATTGAGGGCATGCTGCCGCTCTGCGATCACGCCACCCTCGATCCCGGCTGGCGGTTCGGTTTGTCGCGTCGCCGCGTCTCGGGCTGCCCACAACAAGCGAAAGTTCAGGTCCAAGGCATCGAGAATCTCGCCGGTCGGTCGCAACGTCGCCGATTCGATCATTTGACGGGCCGGCATCGCAATCATTTGACGGGCGACTTCCGGGACATCACAAATCGCATCGGGAAACGGAAGCGTCGGGCTCATCCCCAATGCCCACTGCAGCGTCGCCAGCGCTTCATACCGCCAACCGGCCGCGGAAACGTCGGATTCTGACGGCGATGCGTTTTCCAGAAACGCGGTTTCCCACGGCGACAACGCCTGGAACGCCAACGGTGACTTCTCCCGCAAGGCCGCGATCGGGATCGGTTTGCCGCTGGAGAGTGATTCGGCCCGGACCGCGACGACGAACAGCGCCAACATCCGCCAAACGACTTCATCGGCCGAGCGCAGCGTGACTTCCCACTCGCTGATCACCGGCGGCAACGCCTCGGGCGTGTCGATCAATCGGTTTCTCAGCTCGATTTCCGATTGGGCTTTTCGTTGCCGTGCATCGGGCAAAAACGGCAGCTGAGCGTTCGGGTCGGGCTGTTCCGCCGTCGGATCGTGCAACACCGCGCCGTTGGGGTCACGTATCGTGCGATCGGGCAAAAACAAAATCGCATTGGACTGCCAGGCCCACGGCGCGATCGCTTCGACGTGTTCCCCGTCCACTTTGAATGCCACCAGCATGTTGGTTCGTTGCAAGTGCCGGCAGACGGCGTACAACGTCTGGCTGATCTGTCCTTGACCGGATTCGAACAGGTCCTGAACCAGTTTCATCAGGTGTTCGACGAACCCCGGTGTCGATTCGTTGCGGACGAACACCGGCTCGTGGGGGAACTCCGGCTCCGGCGGATCGCGGTGCGTGCAATACGCAAAGATTTCTATGGGCATCTCAACCCAACAACTCTGCGTCGAGTTTCTTCTTGCAAGCGCCGATGACGCTTTGAACCAACGCGTCGGCATCGTCGCCACTCAACGTCGTCTCGTCACTTTGCAACTGCACCGACAACAGCACCCGCTTGCGGTCCTTGCCGTCCTTTTCCGGATCCCGATAGGTCTCGCGGTAGGTGACCGATTTGAGTTGCTGGCCGACGGCCGACCGGACCACGTTCTCCAGTTCGTTCCAACGCACCGATTCGGACATCACAAAGTTCAAATCGCGTTCCACCGAAGGGAACATGCTGACGATCTGTTGCTGTGGCACCAATTCGGCGTCCGCAAGCAGCGCGGGGATCGACAGTTCGGCGACGATCACGGGGCCGGGCAACTTCCATTGCTTCAACGTCTTGGGCGCAACCACACCCAAATACCCCAGTGACGATTTCCCGAGCGACAGGCGGACCAATTGGCCGGCGACAAAACCGGGTGAATCGACCGGCTGGACCGACAGGGTTTGTCGCGCGCCCAATCGTTCACACAACGACTCGATGACGCCTTTGGCAGAAAAGAAATCGCCGCCGCACACCATCGCGACCGCGTACAGTTCTTCCGGCAAGTCCTCGTCCGACTTCCCGGGCAGGTACAGGTGTGCGATTTCAAACAAGTCCGCTTCGATCGATGCCGACGCCCAGTTGTTGGCACGCGCTTCGATCAGACTCGGCAACAGCGTGCGACGGAGCCGTTTGGCGCCTTTCAGCATCGCCGTTTGGGTGCTCAAAGCCGGTCGCTCGGTCCACGGCGAAAGCGCCTTGTCCAACTTCGACGTCACCACGCTGGGCGTCATCGCTTCGCTTAACCCCGCAGCGGTCAACACGCCGCGAATCTTTTCCGTCGCCGAATCGAACGTCCGTTTACTGCTGGGAGCGACCGGGATCGGACTGTCTTCTGGGATCTTGTCGTAACCGTGAATCCGAGCGACCTCTTCGATCAAGTCGGCTTCGCGGGTCAAGTCATGACGCCAGGAAGGTGCGCGGAACGCTCCGGAACCGGTCGAGATTTTTGCATCACTCTGGCAGCCGAGTGCCGTCAGAATTCGCTCGACTTCGATGGAGTCGATGGTGATGCCGAGGATGCGTTCCAGTTGCGACAGACGCAACACGATCGGCGGCCGCTGTTCGATTTCCGGTGCGGTGTCGATGATCCCTTCGGCGACGGTGCCGCCGGCGGATTCGACGATCAACTGACAAACGCGTCGGCTGGCCCATTCCACGCCGACCGGATCGACGCGACGTTCGAAACGGAACGACGAAGGGCTGTGCAGTTTCAGTTGTCGCGCGGTCCGCCGGACCGACAGCGGTGCAAAGATCGCTGATTCGATCACCACGTCCTTGGTCGACTCGGTCACTTCCGAATCGGCGCCTCCCATCACCCCGGCAACCGCAGAGGCCGCTTGGGCATCGGCGATCACGCACATCGAAGGATCGAGTTCGTATTGTCGGTGATCGATCGCCGTGATGGATTCTTTCGCCCGCGCGGGCCGCACGACGATTTTCTTGTCGGCGATGTTGGCGTAGTCAAACGCATGCAGCGGCTGACCACATTCCATCAGCACGTAATTGGTCGCGTCGACAACGTTGTTGACCACTCCGATCCCGACGCTGGCCAGCGCGGCCTGCATCCAATCCGGGCTGGGGCCGACCTTGACCCCCTGAATCACACGCGCGGTGTATCGTGGACACGCTTCGGTGAATTCATTTTCAACACTCAGCAATGACCGGACGTCCGTCTTGGAAGTTTCGAGCGTCGGTGACGGAACACGCAGTTCGGTGTTGTAGAGCACCGAAATCTCACGCGCGACGCCGAGGTGCCCCAAACAATCACCACGGTTGCTGGTGACTTCCAAGTCGATGCAAACGTCATCGGGCGACAGCGCCGGATTTTCTGACGGCGTTTCGGTCCCCTCGTGATTCAATCCGCTCAGACTGAGCCGCGTTTCCAGCTGTTCACGATCGGCCGGTAGATCGACATAGCGGGAGAGCCATTTCCAGGAAACAAGCATGGTCTGTTTGGGGGTTCCAGGATTCACGTTCCATGTCACTCAGGAATCGCAACTCGAAACCTGGAACCTGGAACTCGGAACTGAATTAAAACTGTGACAGAAATCGCATGTCGCCGCTGTACAGATCACGGATATCCTTGATCCCGTGACGACGCATGCACAATCGTTCGACGCCCAGGCCGAACGCGAATCCCGAGACTTCTTCGGGATCGTACCCGACGGCCCGAAAGACGTTGGGATCGACCATCCCGGCGCCACCGAATTCGATCCAGTTGCCGTCCCACAAAAAGTCGACTTCGACGCTGGGCTCGGTGAACGGAAAGAACGACGGCCGAAATCGAATCTCGACGTCGCCGCCAAGGTAGTTGGTCGCGAAGACGCGCAACACGGTTTTCAAGTTGGCCATAGTCACGTGCGTGTCGACGAGCAACCCTTCCATCTGATGGAACATCGGAAAGTGAGTCGCGTCGGGATCGTCGGGACGGTAGACGCGGCCCAGCGAGATCACGCGAATCGGCGGCTTGCGGTTGGCCATCACGCGAATCTGAACCGTGCTGGTTTGGCTCCGCAGCAACCGTGTGCCTTCGACGTTCTGTTTCTCCGCCCCCGTGGCCGCAGTCGCCAGATAAAAATTATCCAGCGGATCACGTGCCGGGTGGTCTTCAGGAATATTGAGCGCGACGAAGTTATGGTGCGGGTCTTCGACCTCCGGCCCTTCGGCGGCTTCAAAACCCATCCGCCCCATGATCTCGGTCAGGTGGGTGATCGTTTGCGTGATCGGATGGACGTGCCCGATCGTCGGCCGCACTCCGGGCAACGTCGGATCAAACGTCGGGTCGGCCCCGCTCTCCCCGCCGCCGGAAATCCGTGACTGGGCTTCGGCGACCGCTTTTTCGATCGCCTGCTTGACCTCGTTGAGCCGCATGCCGGCCGACTTGCGGTCGTCGGCCGCGACGCTGCCCATTTGCTTTTGAATGTCTTTCAGTGCGCCTTTCTTTTGGCCCACGTACTTGACCCGCGCAGCCTCGAACGCCTCCGCATCGGAGGCAGCATCAAGGGTCGCGATCGCCTCGGATTGCAGAGAATCGAGGGCGGAGAGAAAGTTTTGCAGAGACATAGCTTGAACGCTTGGCGGAAACCGCGGCCGGAGCCTACGCTGCCAACGCTTCTTTGACCTTGTCGACGACCGCCTTGAAACCGGCTTCGTCGTGAATGGCCATTTCCGACAACGTCTTGCGATCCAACTCAATCCCGGCTTTCTTCAGCCCGTGGATGAACTCGCTGTAACGCAGCCCGTGCAGGCGGGTCGCGGCGTTGAGACGGGTGATCCAGAGTCGGCGGAAATCGCGTTTTCGCACGCGGCGATCGCGAAAAGCGTACGCGCCACTGCGGAGCAACGTTTCCTTGACCGAGCGGGTCAACGTTCCGCGTCCACCGACATAGCCTTTGGCGCGTTTGAAGAGACGTTTTTTCGATTGCCGACGGGCGGCACCTTTGGTCGCACGCATGGGTGCATTCCTTTCAGATTGTTTTGAATCAGGCCCCGACGTCAAAAAGTTGCGTCGATGTTTCGCCTATCCAAATGGGTGAAATTCGGTCGTTAGTTGCTGTAGCCGTTGAGCGAAGCCTGGATGGATTTTTCCATGCAGGTGTCCACCGCGGTGGTCCCGCGAAGGTTTCGTCGACGTTTCTTGGTCAAGCCGTTTGCCAAGTGGCTGGTACCACTTTGGCGGTGCATCGCCTTGCCCGTCGCGGACAAGCGAAAGCGTTTTTTGATACCCTTATGGGTCTTCATCTTGTTGCCCATGATTCCATCATTTGCTGGGGGTCATTTTGTTTTCACGCCACTGTTGCTCACGCTGTCAGTCGACGAAGAACCGCGAAAGGTAGCAACTGAGGCTCGGGTTCGGAAGAGGGTTCGAACCGCGAAAACACCAAAATCACCTGGATTTGGCTACTTCACCAGATCCAATTGGGCGTTCATCTGCTCCGTCGCCGCCGCGACAGCGTCATGCCAGCGTGCATCCCCGAACTTATCGGCATATTCAGGCCGGGCATGAGCGAAAATGATGTGCCGCGAGCTGTTGACGACCGCGCCCATCCCCCCCTCGTGAAACCCGACCTTCACGTCGTCGGCTGCTCCGCCCTGGGCGCCGAAGCCCGGGATCAGAATCCAGCTGTGGGGCAGCGCTGCCCGCATTTCCGCCAGTTCTTGCGGATACGTCGCTCCAACCACCGCCCCCAACGGCCCATATCCCTCCGCGTTTTGGCGGCTCGCGTTCAACTCCGTCAACAACTCGGCGACGCA
>NZ_JBFHKV010000496.1:0-5969 GCF_041595215.1 Stieleria sp.
GCTTCTTTGTAGGGTTTGGGAGTCCCCGGTGCCAACGGCTGTTGGCGAGCCAAGTTAACGAATTGGCTGCCTTCGTAACTGGCGTCGTGGCTAAGCTGGCAGCCGTCGCTGCACTGATAATCCAACGAGACGTATTTTCCGTACGCCGGATAATACGGGTAGAACGCCGTCCGGAATTGCGAATTGACTTGAGCCCGTGGCGTGTTGAGGCACTCCAGTGTTTCCAGGTCATAGCGCGCCGTCTCGTACACGCCGCCGGCAAGAAATCGCAGTTCATCATCGACGATCGTCAGGTTGCCCTGCAGACTGATGCCGTTGTTGACTTCACGTTCCAACGTTCCCGACGTCGTGTTGGAAACCTTTAACGCTCCCGTCCGCGCATCGAGTGCGACGACGTGGGTGCCGTCGTAGTGCGTGATCCCCGCAGCCGCGTAAACCGTGTCACCGTCGACCACCACGCCGCCCGCGACGGGCCATGCGGAAACAAGACGGTCATAGACGGAGATCCAATAATCTTTCGGACCGACGCGGTACGACCACAGGAATCGTCCGTCCCGGGCCGCGAAGGCGTAGACTCGTCCGTCGGCTGACCCCACGTAAACGCGATCGTGGGCGACCGCCGGCGGGTAATAAATCGGTCCGGCCGTGTACGTCTTCCAGACCGACTTTCCCTCCCCGTCGATCGCTTGGACGGCACCGGTGCGATCGGCGATGAAGACCAAGTCGCCGGCGGTGACCGGCGCGGTCGGCAACGCATCGCGACAAACTTGGACCGCCCACCGTTGTTGGACAGCCTCGGGGATCGCCACCGGTGAGGTGTCCGTGCGAGCATTGTTGCCGCGGTAGGTGGTCCAGTCCCCGGGATGGATGTCCAGCGATTGGACCGCCGCCTCGATGTCGCCGCGGACCAAGCGGGGTTCGTTCGAGTCGTCCGTTTCGTCGGCCGCATCGTCCCCGGGGCGCAGACCGATGTTGCCGTAGAGCGACAATTGGCAACCACACATCCAAGGCCCCCAGTACAGATGTCCGCCGGCGATAATGACGCCATCCTGACACGGCGGACGCATCGGGTCGATGTGCTGGGCCGTGTTGGACTCCGTCAGCACTCGAACGGTGCCGCCGTTGGCACGATAGAAGATGCTGTCGGCGCAACCGGTCGCGCGCGTGCAGGCGCGGCGGGCGGGAAACGTCGCCAGCACGTCGCCCGTTTCGTAGTTGAACTTCATTCCGTTTTCTGACTTTTGCGGACCGGCCGCCCAAACGCCGTCGTCACGAAGCACCAGTTGCAGATTGCCCGTCGGGTGTGTCCAGGCAAGTTTGCCGTCGTGAGCGGAGGCGACGACCATGCGAGCGCGTTGGGGTCCGGCAAAGAACAGGTAGTCCGCATTGCACTTCATGTAGCACGTGGTGGCGTAACCGGTGATGTAGTGCTGTGCCTTTTGATTGTCGCCGATCGCATCCAAGAGGTCTTTGTCGGTGTTCTTCCAGTTCAGCTTTCCCGTGTACCGATCGATCGAAGCCAGGAATTTGCCAGGGCAATAACAGAAGATCTGACTCTCGTTCATGCACACCGCGCGGGCGTCTAAGAACTCGTCATCCCGATAGTGCCACAGGCGTTCTTTCGTTTTCAGATCGATCGCGACCAGCGTTCGACCGAAGCCGAACGAGGTACGGGGGTCGTTGTAGTCGTGGCCGTCCCACATGCCCCAAGGCCAGTGCCCCAGCCCGCGTCGAATGGCGCGTTGGGTTTCCAGTTTGGCTTCGGGGTTACCGACCATCGCGAACAGGATTCCGTGACGCATCGCCATCCACTTCCAGACCGGGCCGTCACTGATGTCGGTCCCCACCTTGATTTCATCGATGGTTTCTCCGGTTCGACCATCGATGATTTTGCAGGCTTCGTGGTCGCCCAGGTAAAGCGCGTCGTCGGTCGCGACCATCGTGTTGCGGTGCAGCATGAAACCGGGGGAAAGCGGACGTCGCCATAGGATCGTTCCGTTGTAGGCGTTGATGCACAACAACGTATTGAGCATTTCGTTCTGGTTGGCTTTGTGGGCGATGTGCCCCATCGCTTTGTAGATCCGCCCGCCGGCGACGACCGTCTGTTCCGGCATGGGACTGAATTTCGGGTACCCGATGAACTGGGTTCGCAAGCTGCCACGAACCAATTGGTCGTCGGATTGCGGATTGTTGTCCGGGCCGTGATACGGATGAGACCAATCGTCGGCGCCCTCGGGAACCGGCTTGGTGAAGGTTTGGTCGCCGAGAAACGCCACACCTTTGGGACGCAAGACGCGTAAGATTTCTTGCCGTGATGGGGCGCGGCTGTCGGATTCGAAGACCAGCACGCGGTCGGCCATGTTGTTGCCCAGATGAATGGACCGACCCGATCCCGTTTCGACGAACAAACGCGTTCCCAAAACACCCGCCGCATCGGCAACTCGTCTCACGTCGTGGGCCTGGCGAGCATCAGGGGTTTGGAAATAGACCGTCAGTTCACTGGCCTGGCACAGGTCGATCAAGTAGTCGACGTTGTGGTCGGGTAATCCGACGAGCGCGACGATGCCCTTGTCGATCTCCATTCGCTTGAGATCATCGTCGGCTTGTCCGCCCAGAACGGTCGCGACGCCGCAGAACATCATCGTGGCCAGAATGGCCGGAGACACGGATCGGAGTACCATCGTTTCGTCCCGTTGCATGGGGGTGACTGCCCAGACCAATCGGCCATTGTAACGAGCTTTCTGGTCGGGTGGCGTCTCTGGGCGGCACACCAGCACGTGGCGTGAGCCAGTGGCGCGTGTGGGGTGTGGATCAATCACGCGCCGGTCGCTAGCGCGCCCCGCCGGGCGCCGGTCGCTGACGCGTCCCGCTGGGGTGGCGGGGTGGCGTCGTACGTGGCCGCAACCGATAGGCCTGCGGCAACGTTGGCGTGACGGGCTCGGACAGGTTAAACTTGACGTTGGCCGAAATCCGCCAAGACTCCACCGCCGGCGATTTCCGCTCCTGCCTCCCACCCGCCCCTCTTGGTCATCCCTCCACGCACTCGCGGAATTTGCCAGTGATGCCGAATCACGCATTCCAGAAACTCTCGGCCCTGGCGATCATCGTCCCGCTTCTGCTGTTGGCGTGTTTTTTCTGCTCAGCCGCCGCGTCCGACGCCGATGCCTTTACCGAGACCCTTGCACCGGCACTCAAGCAGCACTGTGTCAAATGCCATGGCGCGAACGACGAAATCGAAGGCGACGTGAACTTGCTGGCGGTACGTGCGGAAGGTCTCTCACAAAACACCGAACTCGTCCGCGGTTTGATCGATGTGCTCGATTTGGAGGAGATGCCGCCGGAAGACGAACCACCGCTGGACCCGAAACTGCGTCGTAAATTGGTTTCGGAACTCAAAGCGATCCTACAGGCGGCCGTCGCCGAGAAGAAGGCCTTTGCCCACACTCCGATCCGGCGGATGAATCGTTTTCAATACAACAACGCCGTGATCGATTTGTTCGATCTAAAATGCATCGTCTTCACCCTTCCCGAGCGGATGGTGCGCGAGCACAAAGGGTACTTTCAACCGGAAACCGGCCGGATGGCCGAGGTTGTTTCGGTGGGAAGTCGTCCGCTGGGCAAGTCGCAACTGATCGAACCGCGTTTGGCGGGTGTGGCGGCGTTTCCGCAAGACCTCCGTGCCGAACACGGTTTCGACAACCGCGGCGACCACCTCTCGTTGTCGCCCTTGTTGATGGAAGCGTTTCTTGCGCTCGGGCAATCGATCACGCAAAGTCCCGATTTTGTTCCCCACAACGTCGGCATCTGGCAAACGTTTTTTGCCGCGCCGGCAGACGATGCCGACTTGGACGCGGAACTGCGGCAGCGCCTGAAACCCTTTCTGTCCCGCGCCTTTCGACGCCCGGTCGGCGACGACGTTCTCGATCGATACGTCCGATTCACGTTGCGACAGCTCACCGCGGGAGTCGAATGGACCGATGCGATGAAATCGATCGCCGCCGCCACGATTTCATCGCCAACGTTTCTCTATCTGTACGATCGATCCGGCGATTCGACGACGGCCCAAGCCGTCGATGATTTGGAACTCGCGTCACGGCTGTCGTTTTTCTTATGGGGCAGCATCCCGGATGCAGAACTGTTGGAGCTTGCCGCGGCGGGCCAATTGAAACAGCCCGAAACCTTGGATGCCCAGGTCGCCCGGATGCTCAAGGACAGAAAACTGAAACGGTTCTGTGACAGTTTTCCGGCTCAATGGCTGCAGTTGGAACGGATCATTTCGTCGGTTCCGAATCCGCAGAAGTATCCGGAGTTTTACTTCGCCAAGTACCGCGACAGCATGCACATGATGATCGAACCGCTGCTGTTGTTCGAAACCGTCTTGATCGAAAACCATCCCATCACACAGTTGATTGACTCCGATTTCACCTACCGCTCGGTGTTGTTGGAAGATGCCTATGGCGAGCTTCGTAGCGAATCTTCGGACATCCAGAAACGGGGCGGCGGGGTGACGGTGTTGGAGTTTCGTCGGGTTCCCGTGTCGGATCGGCGCAGTGGAGGCGTGATCACCAACGCCGCCGTGATGACGATGACCTCTGGTCCCGACCGAACTCAACCGATCACGCGTGGGGCTTGGATCGCGACCGCCATTTTCAACAATCCGCCCGACCCGCCGCCGGCCGATGTGCCGCCGTTGGGTGAGAAACCGCCGGCCGGTGAAGAACACCTAACGCTACGCGAGAGGCTTTCTCTGCACCGTGAACGAAGTGATTGCAAGGGATGTCACGAGCAAATCGATCCGCTGGGATTCGCGTTGGAAAACTATGACCCGGTCGGCCGGTGGCGAAGCCAGTATGAAAACGGGCGGTCGGTGGACGTCGCGGGCACCTTGTTTCGCAAGCATGCGTTCAAGGACGTGGTCGAATTCAAGGATGCGGTGCTGGCCGAGAAAGATCGTTTCACCCGCGCGTTGGCCGGCCACCTGCTGTCCTTCGGGCTCGCCCGTGAATTGTCGGCACCGGATCAGATCGCACTGGACCAAATCGCCGCTGCAACGGCCGACGATGGTTACAAGATCCAAACGCTGATCAAGGAAGTGATTCGGAGCGAACCCTTTCAAAGTAAAACCAACCCCAAGGCCGAATGATGCACCGCACTTCACGACGAACCTTCCTCCGCGGACTCGGCGGCGCGGCGTTGTCGCTGCCTTGGATGGAAAGTCTGGCGACGGCCGGATCGGCGATCAGCGTGCCCAAGCGGATGGCGCATTTCTACGTGCCGATCGGTGTCGTCCGACGCGGGTTCTTTCCCGGCGAGGCCAACGATGTGATCCCCAAAGGGAACCTCGGCAATGTCATGACGTCGCTGGGTAAGCAGGATCCCTTTTTCAGCGTCAAACCGCTGGGCGAGCTGACGCCCACGATGCGACCGCTGGAACCCTTCAAGAACAAAATTAATTTGATCACCGGGATGGACCGGACGTTCCAGCAAGGGACCGATGTTCACGCGCAATGCGCCTCGTGTTACTTGAGCAGTGCGGAACCGTACACGATCAAAGGCACCGCCTGGCCGTTGGATCGAACGCTGGATCATCTGGTCGCCGATCGAGTCGGGAAGGCGACGCCGTTTCCGACGCTCGAATTCAGTTGCAACAGTCACCGCGATAACAAGGAATCGATCTACTTTGACAACATCTCGTGGTACGGCACCGGACACCTTGCACCGTCGATCCGCGACCCGCGGAAGATGTATCACCGACTGTTTTCGACGCAGGAAATCGATCGCTACCGTGACGTGACCGATCTCGTTTTAGAGGACGCCAAGTCGTTGCAACGCGACCTCGGGTACGCCGACCGGTTGAAATTCAACGAGTATTTCGATTCGATTCGCACGATCGAAACGCAAATGGATCGGCTGGAAAACATGAAGGCTGAACTTGCCAAAGTCGACTTCGACGAACCGCCCGAAGCCTA
>NZ_JBFHKV010000497.1:0-5965 GCF_041595215.1 Stieleria sp.
CCGGCGAAAAACGAGCTGAAGACGGCAGAAAAGGAATCGTCGAACGTCGCCGATTCGGACGGGGACGAGGGGAAAGCCAAAGCGGAAGGAACCACGCTGGTTCTACGAAAACTGGATTCCGGATTTCAGCAAACGTACCCCCATGTGACCCAGTTTGTTTTTTCGAAACATGGCACCCGGATGGCGATGGTAACGTCGGTCAAAGCGGTTGAGCCCGACGAAAACTCCGACGAAGCAGAAGCAAAGCAAGCACCCGGCCTGTCCGGTGACGGCGTGCATCTGGTTGACCTGACATCGCACAAGCGGACGCGGATCATCGGTGGTGTTGGCCAATACAAAAACCTCGCCTTCAACGAAGACGGCACTCGACTGGCGTTCTTGACCGACAAAGACGACAACGATGCGAAATCACCTCGCTGGTCCGTCTACCTGTGGAACCAAGGCCAAAAAACAGCCGCCGAGATTGCGGTCGAAGGTTCCGACGGCATTCCGGCCGGATGGTGGGTCGCGACAAATTCCGACCAACGCTTTTCCGAAGATGATCGCCGATTGTATTTCGAAACCGCGCCGATCCCCGACTCCGTGATCGAAGAACGCGAACGCGTCGCAGCGGAACAAGAGAATAAACACGTTGCCGAGCCGGACGACGCGGACGAACAGAATGACGAGGACGAACAGGCGAATCTGGATATCTGGCACTGGCAAGATCCGTACTTGCAACCGCAGCAATTATTGCAAGCGGAAGCCGAACGCAAACGCGACTACCGCGCGGCGTATCACTTCAAAGCCAAGCGAATCGTTCAGCTGGCCACGCGTCAAATCCCGGTCGTCGACATCGACGTTCGATCGAAATCAAACCGGGCCATTGCGGTCACCGACATGGAATATCGTAAAGTCCTGTCCTGGGAATCTCCGGGTTTTCAAGACACGTATCTGGTCAACCTCGACTCGGGAAAACGCGATCGGGTGCAGCAGCGTGTTCGCTGGAATGCCAGACTGTCGCCGTCGGCCAAGTTCATCTACTGGTTTGATGCCGAGCTGCGCAAATGGTTTACCCAATCGACCACCTCTGGCAGCCAACCGGTCAATGTGACCGCGACGATCAAGCAACGACTGGACGACGAGTTGCACGATCGGCCCAGTTTACCCGGCGCGTATGGCACGGCGGGTTGGATCAAGGACGACAAAGCCTTGCTGGTCTACGACCGGTTCGATATTTGGCTCGTCGATCCGACGGGCCAATCACCCGCGGTCCGTTTGACCCAGGGACGGGAGAACAAGCTCCGTTTTCGCTACCAACGGCTCGACCCCAAAGAACGCTTGATCGCAACCGACGACGCGATCGTACTCAGTGCATTCAACGAAGCGACCAAAGCCAGCGGGTTCTACAGTCTGACGCTCGACCGCGACATGTGGAAAAAGCAGAAGGGTCAAGATCGCAGTGACGTTTCGCCCCCGCGCCAACTGATCATGCTGGATGAAAGCCTGTCGTCGCTGAAGAAAGCCGAGTCATCCGATGCGGTGATTTTCACCCGCAACACGTTCGAAATGTGTCCGGATCTGTGGGCCAGCACGTTGGACTTCGAAACCATCGATCGCATCAGTGACGTCAACCCGCAACAACAAGACTATGCCTGGGGCACGGCGGAATTGGTCCATTGGAAGGCGACCGATGGCCAACGACTCGACGGGATCCTGTATCGCCCCGACGGCTTTGACCCGCAGAAAAAGTATCCGATGCTGCTGTATTTCTACGAACGCAGTTCCGATCGACTGCATCGCTATCACACACCCGCCGCGGGGCGGTCAAGCATCAACATCAGCTTTTACGTCAGCCGCGGTTACGTCGTCTTCGTCCCCGACATTCCCTACAAAACCGGCCAGCCCGGCGCGAGCGCAGCCAACGCGATCCTGTCGGGCGTCAGCCATGTGGTCGCCGAAGGCTTCATTGACGAAAAACGAATCGGCATGCAAGGTCACAGCTGGGGCGGCTACCAAACGGCTTACTTGGTGACCCAAACCGATCGGTTCGCGTGCGCCGAATCGGGTGCACCGGTCAGTAACATGACGAGTGCGTACGGAGGAATCCGCTGGAGCAGCGGACGCAGTCGCATGTTCCAGTACGAACGGACGCAAAGTCGAATCGGAGACGACCTGTGGGCTGCCCGCGACAAGTACATTGCGAACTCGCCACTGTTCTTCGCGGACAAAATCAACACGCCGTTGCTGATCTTGCACAATGACAACGACGGTGCGGTGCCGTGGTACCAGGGAATCGAGTTGTTCGTCGCGTTGCGGCGGTTGGAAAAACCCGCCTGGATGCTCAATTACAACGGCAACTCGCACGGCGTCGACGGCCAACCGAACCGCCGCGACTTTGCGATCCGGATGCAACAATTTTTCGACCACTATTTGAAAGAGGCTCCCGAACCCGAATGGATGGCCGTCGGCGTTCCGGCCGTCAAGAAAGGCAAGGAACTGGGACTCGAATTATTGGAACCGTTAGAACCAGTGGAGCCCGCGGAATAGAGGCGGACAGTCTGATCCATGAGCGTGTGATGAACGACGATGGTTTCAAGAACCTGTTCACCGATCTGCCGGCAACGACTGCTAAGGAATGCGTCGAAGTGCTCACGTCGTCGTCGAACGTCCGGATCGAGCGGATCGTCTCCACCGGACAAGCCAGCGAAGAGGGCTTTTGGTACGACCAAGACGAACACGAATGGGTCGCCGTGCTCGCCGGAGAAGCCAAGCTGTTGTTTGATGACGATCCCCAACCCTTGACCCTCAAGCCCGGTGACCATCTGTTGATCCCGGCGCATCGAAAACATCGGGTCGAATGGACATCCGATCGAGAGCCCACGGTCTGGTTGGCGGTCTTCTTTACCGGCGACGAATGACGCGGCCGGTTTTGTTGCAGGTCACCGGTGGGCCGGCTACGATGCCCAGTGCTCTGCCACGTTGAATCCTGGGGTTGCGTTGGTCGAGCGGAAAAAATTTCAGGCTGTCACTTGCGGAACGATGCAACATGTTAATGCGAATGGGTTTCCAAGTGGCCTTGAGTGCCGCGACACTGATCATGCCATTGCTGTTGATGGCCGTCGAACCCGGCCCGATGCCGGATCTGGTGTTGACCGACCACGGGCGCAGGGTGCATTTCTCCGGATTGCTATTCGACGGACACAACGACCTGCCGTGGGAGATCCGAAAAAACGGCCAAGCGTCGTTCAATCAACTCGACATCGCCACGCGGCAGCCGCAGCTGCACACCGATATCCCGCGGCTTCGTGAAGGCGGTTTGAAGGCTCAGTTCTGGTCGGTCTATGTGCCCGCCGACACGTCGACCACGGGCGACTCGTTGATCCAAACGCTGGAACAAATCGACATCGTCGATCGCATGGTGAAACGTTACGCCGACGTGTTTGAGTTCGCCTCCACCGCCGACGACGTGGAACGGATCGCCACCGCGGGTAAGATCGCCTGCATGATGGGGATCGAAGGCGGCCATTCGATCGAGGGATCGCTGGCGAATTTGAAACGGTTGTACGACCGTGGTTGCCGCTACATGACGCTGACGCATTCCAAGACATTGCCTTGGGCGGATTCGGCGACCGATGATGCGCAGCACGATGGCCTGACCGAATTCGGTAAAGAGGTCGTCCGTGAAATGAATCGCATCGGCATGCTGGTCGACCTCTCGCACGTCTCACCGGCGGTGATGAAGCAAGCGATCGAGGTTTCCACCGCGCCGATTCTTTTCTCGCATTCCTCCGCCGCGGCGATCAACGATCACCCGCGAAACGTGCCCGATGACGTGTTGCCGTTGGTCGCGAAGAACGGCGGCGTCGTGATGGTCAATTTCTACTCCAAGTTCATCGTTCCCACCGACCAACTGGAATCCAATGAATCGGCGCGTGGGTCAATCCATGACGTCGTCGACCATCTCGAACACATCATTCGCGTCGCCGGAATCGATCACGTCGGCATCGGATCCGATTTCGACGGCGTCCCCAGCCTGCCGACCGGATTGGAGGACGTCTCCAAATACCCGCTGATCACGCAAGCGTTGCTCAATCGCGGCTACAGCGAAGCCGACGTTCACAAAGTGCTCGGCGGCAACGTGCTGCGAGCGTTGCGCGGTGCAGAGGCGGCGGCGGTGAAGCGGTCACGCTGAGATCGACGCGTCTCGTTAGATTGATTGGTCAAACGATTGGCTGGTCAAAAGATCGATTGGTCAAAAAATGACGTTGCCCGACGTTCTTGATCAGGCCTAACCAACCGCCGGTTGATTGCAACTGGCGCAGTGCAGGGCGCCGAGTCCCCAGATCAGATCGTGGCAATCGACGCCGATCACTTCGACCTCTGGAGACTGTTGTCGGGCAAGCCGGCCGAGTAACGCGATCGCGTCGGCATCATATTGTTCAGCGCGGAACGTCGGCACCAGCAATCGGTTCGGCCCCAACCGCAGAAAGTTGCAATAGCTTTCCGGGACGCGTTGGCCGTCGATGAATCGAGCCGGCGGGATCGGTAGACGGTGAACGGTCACGGCGGGCGACGTCGTTTGTGCCCAATCTTGCAAGAGCTGTTCGTTGCGATCCAGTCCGTCGTGATTGGGATCCTCGGGATCGTCACTGACCGCGACGACGACGGTTTCGGGATCGATGAAGCGTGCCAGTTGGTCGATGTGACCGTCGGTGTCGTCGCCGATCAATCCGCCGCCATCGACCCACACGATTTCACGTGCCCCGGTGAGCTCCCGCAGGTGTTCTTCGACTGCCTGTTTCGACCAACCGGGGTTGCGTGTCTCGGTGACCAGACACTCGGTGGTCGTCAACAGCCGCCCGCCGCCGTCCCACTCCAGCGCCCCGCCTTCGAGGGTCAATCGACCGGCGATTCGTTCCCAGCCGGCATGCTGGATGATTTGCGCGGTCGCGGCATTGTCGGCATCCCAGGGCGGATACTTGCCACCCCAGGCGTTGTATCCCCAATCGATCGCGTGGCCGCGTTGCGAGCCGTCGACGACAAAGGTCGGGCCATAATCGCGAATCCAACTGTCATTGGTTTGGATGTCAAACCAGGTGACGTTTTCGATGCCCTGCAGCCCCGCTGTGTCGCGCTGTTCGGCCGGGCCGATGACATGGACGGGGACGGCCGCGGCGATCAACCCGATGAACCGACGAAAACAATCCGGGATCGGTGCGAACCGGTCCGGCCAAGTGTCGTGGTTGTGGGGCCAGGCAATCCAAACGGCGGCTTGCCGCTCCCACTCGGCGGGAACCCGTTTCATCGCGATGTCATCCGTTTCGCCGAGTCAGATCACTCGACTTTGATTTCTTCTTTGACCTTTTGGACAAAGTGGGGCGACTTGCCGCCCTTGCTCAGCTCTTTGGCGCGTTTGTCGGCTTCGCCTTTTTTATCGAAATCGAAGACGGCGACGCGTTTGAGGTTTTGGCTGAAGACACCCCAGTAAAGACGCATCCTGACGTTTTCAGCCGCCTTGGTTCGCTTGCTGGACTTCTTCTTTTTCGAAGCGAGTGCCTTTTCGGCAGCTTCCGCTTCGGCAGCTTTTTCGGCTCGGCTGACGACCTTACGGGCCATGGATGGTCAGGGGCTAAAGGGGGAGATGGAAAATCGGCAACCGCCGACGTGGATTTTGGCCTGGTAAGTTAGCAATATCGGCACAGGATCGCCACTCCCGTCCCGCGGGCATCGCATGGTTTTCCGCTCAGACCCTTCTCGGAGGTGGCCTCAGACTGGCCGGGAATGCCGAATTTGAATTGCCTGGAAGGGGGCAGATCCGTTATTTTGGCTGATGAACGCGTCGCAAGACACGCCGCGGCGGACAGGGTGGCGACGATCGCCCCCCCTTTCAGGCAGCGCTGTGAAGCATTTTTTCGCGGTAGGGCGCGAGCCCTCCGGTGTTTCGGGAACGATGAGGGACCGGAGGGCTTGCGCCCTGCCGCGA
>NZ_JBFHKV010000498.1:0-5959 GCF_041595215.1 Stieleria sp.
CCGCAATGAGTCGGGCAATGTTTGCCGGATTCAGATCGCCGATCAGCCGGTCGTCGACGCCGGACTGGGCGAAGGGTTTGGGCCGCTGGGGATCGGAAGCGACAAGCATTCCGTTTCGGCCCCCGTCGTGTTTGCGGGATACGGAATCACCTCGGAAACACATGACTACGACGACTATCAATCGATCGATGCGCGCGGCTCGATCGTGATGCTGTTGCGGAAAGAACCCGGCGCCAGCGATCCGGACAGTCCCTTTGATGGGGTCAAAAACACGCGCCACGCCTACTTTGCCACCAAGGTGCTCAACGCGATCGAGCACGGCGCCGTCGCTGTTCTGATCGTCAACGATCCCGACAGCACGCGTGAAGCGGTGCAAAAGGTTCAAAATCGGATCGACCAGGAACAGCGCCGCAAGGAAGGCTTGGTCGAGATGCTGTCCAATCTGCCGCAACAAGCGGTCAAGAACCGCGCCGCGACGGCTGAGAAAATCGCCGGCACCGAGCGAATGATCGCGGCGATGCAGGCCGAGCTTGAGTCAGCTCGCCGCGGCGTCCTGGGAATCGCGGACGCCGGCACGAAGTCCAAGCAGAGCGAAAAGATCCCCGTCGCTTCGATCGCGCGCGATCTGGCCGACCGGATGTTGCGTGCCGGTGCCGATGCGTCGCTGGAAGAACTCGAAACGCAAATCAATCAGACCTTTCGCCCGGCCAGCCGAGCATTGGATTCGGTCACGGTCTCACTGTCGGTTGATCTGAAGCCGGCGATTGCGGTCAGCGACAACGTGATCGGCCGGCTGCCCGGCAAAGGTTTGCTAGCGAATCAGACCCTTGTGATTGGGGCGCATTACGACCACGTCGGCATGGGCGGATTTGCGTCGATGGCTCCGGGGACGATCGCGGTCCACAACGGGGCCGACGACAACGCCAGCGGAACGGCAACGATGTTGGCTTGCGGAGCGGAATTGAAGCGTCGGCTCGAAGGAGTGGACTCGCATCGCACGATCCTATTGATCGGGTTTACCGGCGAGGAGCGTGGGTTGTTGGGCAGCCAGCGATATGTCGAAGCCCCGGTGCGACCGATCGAAAACACGACCACGATGATCAACTTGGACATGGTCGGCCGGCTTCGCGACAACGAGTTGACGGTGTACGGAACGGGGTCGGCCAGCGAACTGGAACGCGTCGTCGACACGGTCAATCGAGAATTCCAATTCAATCTGTTCAAGGTGGCCAGCGGGTATGGCCCCAGTGATCACCAGTCGTTTTACCGGGTCGGCGTTCCCGTGCTGTTTTTCTTTACGGGGCTGCACAACGATTATCATCGCCCTTCTGACGATTTCGACAAAATCGATTTTGGGAACCTAACCCGTGTAACCGATATGGTCAGTGGTGTGGCATTCCGCCTGGCGGTGCTCCCCCAACGGCCCATTTATGCCGAGACCGATCCGAAGGTTCAGATTCGTCGTCAAATGACAGCGTACCTGGGCATTCGAATTTCGGAGCAAAACGGCGTGGTGAAAATCACCGAGGTGACCGATGGGAGTCCGGCATCGAAAGCGGGATTGCAGATCGACGACCAAATTCAGCGTATCGGCCGGCAGGCGATTCGCACCTCGGGTGACGTTTTGTCCTGGGTGCGGGCGCACGAACCGGGCGACAGCTTCGAAATCGAAGTCCGTCGAAATGCAAGCACCGTGACGTTGCGTGGAAAGCTTGAAAAACGCTCCTAGAAATGGCGTGATCAATCTTTACGTGGCTCAGGGCGATTGCCACAATCGGAAAACAGTGAACAAAAGCCGGAGCGATTTCGGCACGTCAGCGAATGAGTGATTTGGTACAGGCAACGGATGTCTGCGTCGAGCCATTCCGAGCGAATCGATACCGTAACACGATTCGTTTCAACGCTGAGACAAAGGACTGCGACTCAATACGCAAGGAGAGCGAAAGTGCGAACCGTTCGCCATCAAGTCTGTGGAATTGCCATCGGATTGGCAACTGTGTTGGCCCCGTGTCTGATGACCGGTACTGCGTCTGCACAGGATTCGGCTCCTCACCGCGTTGCGGTCGTGGACGTCGCGTACATCTTTAAAAATCACCCGGGCATCAAAACCCAGGTGGCGAACGTCGAAGGCGATCTGAAGGCCTACGATGCAGAGCTGAAACAAAAGCGTGAACAGCTGCAGAACACCGCTGCAAAGCTGAAGACGCTGTCGCCGGGTTCGCCCGAGTACGCTCAATTGGAAGAGCAACTCGCGAGCATGGATTCGAAGCTTCGTCTGGACATGGCTCGCAAACGCAAAGAGCTGGCCGATGCCGAAGCCAAGATCTACTATGACAACTACCAACAGATCGCCGCCGGCGTGAAGTTCCTGGCCAATCATTACAAGATCAACTTGGTGCTTCGTTACAACAGCGAAGAAATGAATCAGGCTCAAGGCGAATCGGTCATCCGCGGCGTGATGAAAAACATCGTTTACCACGATGCCGCCTTGGACATGACCCCGGGCGTCATGCAGTACCTGGACAAGGTGATCAAAGCAGATCCGGCGATCGCCGGCCGCAACGGCACCTCGCAACGCCAGTAGGCAGCGGGTCACGCCGAAAGGCAATGAGCCACGTCAGGGGCAATGGCGTCGGCTCGGCTATTACACGAAACGGCGGACAGCGATGTCCGTCGTTTTTATTTTCCTGTTTAAAAAAGTGGCTTGGTTCGGCAGGGAGGCACGCCGTGAAGTTATCACGCAACCAGCATTCGATCGCGTCGTCTTGCCGGCTGACCGGTCGAGGTTATTGGACGGCCAAGGAAGTCGAAGTCGCCATCCATCCGGCCCCGGTGAACACGGGCGTCATGCTTGTCCGCACCGATTTGCCCGGCCATCCCTCGTGCCCGGCCCACGTCAGCCAACGGACCGACGCCCAACTGAGAACAAACGTTGCCCAGGGTGACGCCCAGTTCGAAATGATCGAACACTTGATGGCGGCACTCTACGCGATGGAAATCGACAACTGCATCGTCGAAATCAACGGCTGCGAACTGCCGGGCCTGGACGGCAGCAGCAAACCCTTTATCGACGCGTTGGCGACCGCCGGATTGGTCATCCAAGCCGGTGAGCGACGCCGCTTGGTGATCGACCAAGTGATCACGCTGCGTGAAGGTTCCTCCTGGATCTCCGCGGCACCGGTTCCGACTGGCGTCAGCCATTTCGGATACCAGTTGGTCTTTGACCAGGAAGGCGAGATCCCCAACCAATGTTACGGCTTTGCCTGCACACCGACGCGTTTCAGCCGCGATGTTGCACCGGCGCGAACGTTCGTGACCGAAAGCCAAGCCAAGGCGTTGCACGCCCGCGGCGTCGCCCAACATGTTTCCTACGAAGACTTGTTGGTCTTCGGCGCCGACGGCCCGATCGACAACACCACCCGCTTCAAGAATGAATGCGCCCGCCACAAGGCGTTGGACCTGGTCGGTGACCTGGCCTTGGTTGGAATTGAATTGGTCGGCAAGTTCATCTCCTATCGCGGCGGCCATCGCCTGAACGGCCGGATGGCCCAAGCGCTGCATGACCTGGCTGTGCAATCACAGTCCCGCAGCCAAGTCGGATGCTTCAGTGATCGACGCCATGCGGCCTGAAACGCGGTGCGAAAAACTTTCTATCGGTGGACGAAAAAACAGCCTGATTCCTCTCGATCCAGAAGACCGACATTCGCTACGTTCCCAATGATCCGCGATTTGATTTCGCTTTCAGATCGCAACTTCCTTTATCAATTATCCATATTGGTTTGCCATGAGTGTTGTCATCGCTCAAACAGCCGTCGTTGATCCGCGAGCTCAGCTAGGTAACGGCGTTCGAATCGGCCATTTTTCTGTGATCGGGCCGCATGCGAAAATCGGCGACGGCACGCTCATCGAAGAACACGTCGTCATCACCGGACACTCGTCGATCGGCGAAGACAACCACATCTTCCAAGGCACTGTGATCGGGGCCCATCCCCAAGACACCAGCTACAAAGACTCGCCGACAAAAGTTGTGATCGGTGACAACAACGTGTTCCGCGAACATTGCACCGTCAACCGTGCGACGGAAAAGGAAGACGGCGTGACCGAGATCGGCCACGACAATTATTTCATGGCCGGCACCCACGTCGCCCACGACTGCAAAGTCGGTGACCGGATCGTGATCGCCAACAACGGCATGTTGGGCGGTCACGTGCGAGTCGGAAACGATGTCACCATCGCCGGTGGCGTCGGCGTGTCACACTTCGCCAGCGTCGGACAACTGAGCTTCGTCAGCGCGATGAGCCGCGTGCTGCACGACGTCCCGCCTTACACGATCGTCGACGGCCAACCGACCAAACCGCGAGCGGTCAACACGATCGGCTTGAAACGACACGGTTACACCACCGAGGACATTGCGGTGCTGACCCAGGCCTTCAAGTTGTTGTATCGGGCACGCGTCGGCGTCGACAAGGCTCGTGAGATCGTTTATTCGCAAGGCCCGATCCGGCCCGTCATCAAACACCTTTTTGATTGTGTCGATCGTTCGTGCAACGGACGCCACGGCCGCGGTCAAGACCAACGGAGCAAGAAAGCAGCATGACACGTTTGCGCGTAGCCGTCATCGGCGCCGGACATCTGGGACGAATCCATTCCAAGCTTCTCGGCAGCGTCGATGGTGCCCAACTGGTCGCGATCAGCGATCCGATCGAGGCGGCCCGGAACAACGCGGCACAACTTTTTGACGTGCCGACGTTTGCCGACTACCGCGACTGCATCGACCAAATCGATGCCGCCATCATCGCCGCACCCACCGATGCGCACGCCGAGATCGCAACGGATCTGTTGAAGGCCGGCAAGCACCTGCTGGTCGAAAAACCGCTGGCGACGACCGCCGCCGACGCCGACAAATTGGCGATGCTCGCCGCGTCACGACGGCTGACCCTGCAAGTCGGCCATGTGGAACGATTCAATCCGGCGTTCACCGCGCTGGGAGACATCGGTGTCGATGTGAAATACGTCGAAGCCGTCCGCGCCTCACGCTTTCCCGGTCGCTGCCTGGACGTCGGCGTCGTGATGGACCTGATGATCCATGACATCGATCTGGTTTGCTCGATGACCGACGCTGCCATCGCCGACGTCTCCGCCAGCGGGATCGCCGTCGTCAGCGATCACGAAGACCTGGCGGAAGCTCGCCTTGAATTCGCCTGCGGACTGGTCGCGAACTTGAAAGCGTCGCGGGTCAGCCCCGCACCGGCCCGTCAAATGCAAGTCTATGGCGGTGGCGGATTCGCTGAAATCGATTTCTCCGGTCCCGCCTTGCACGCCGTGCGGCCGAGCGAGTCGCTGGTCGATCGCGATTTCGACCTGGACGAAGCGACCGACAACCCACTCGGCTATGCCGACACCTTGTTCACCGACCATCTGCAGTTGGAAACCAAGCAGCTGGAATCGCGGAATGCGATTCTGGACGAACTGCACGACTTCGTGATCAGCATCCAGTCGGGGATCTCGCCGACGGTCAGCGGACTGGCCGGCGCCCGAGCCGTCACGATCGCCGAAAAGATTCTCGACGCGATCGCCCGCCGGGCCTGGTACGCCGAAGCCGCCCCGTCGGAAATCGGCCCCCTGGCAAGCATCCGACGACGCATCGAAACGCCCCACCGCTTCCGAAAAGCGGCCTGAAAAGTGGCGTAAGCTTCCAAAGTGGCGTAAGCTTCCAGCTTGCGACCCCCACAAGCTTTAGCTTGCCCCCAGGATACTTTACTAACGGCTGCAAGCTAAAGCTTTCAGGGGGAGGCAAGCAAGATGCTTACCCCACTAGAGCAGCGCGATCGCTTTGTGGATGGCCTTGGACGTTGCCGCACAGGCTTCGTCGTTGTCCAGCTTGTTGAGGGCTTGATTGAAGGATTCGGCGCGAACCGGGCCGTCATAACCGACGTCGATCAGCGCCTGCAGGAAAGAC
>NZ_JBFHKV010000499.1:0-5948 GCF_041595215.1 Stieleria sp.
ACCAGCAGCGGTGTGGCGGCTCGCAAGTTGGGCACACCGGTGCAGAATGCCAACCGAACGCCTCGCCAATCTTCGCCACTGTGTTGCGTGACGGTCCCGTCCAGTTGAACGACAAATTCATCGGCACCTTGCTGGCGGACCGTTGCATGAATGGTGTACTGCGGCTCCCAAGAAACCTCGTCCACCCAATAGCTCAACCGCAGCAACCCGCCGCGCGGCGCGTCGACCATCAACGTCGCATCAAAGGTCGCTGCGGGTTTTGAATCGGTTTCGTTTTGACTTTGACGCATCGACTCTTCCATTTGATTCTGTAGCGTCTGTAACTCCCGTCTCGCTACGTGCAGTTCTTTGGCGAGCGCTCGCCGGCGCTGCATGACGAAATCCGCAATCGCCGTGACCGAGTCGACTTTCAGTTCGGATTGCCTGAGATCGTCGTTGGTCTGCGCGGACGAAAACGTCACCAGATCCTCAATCGTTTCGAGGTCTTGTTCAATGACCGCGACTTCATGTGCCGCGTCTTGCAGGGCTTGGTTTTGCGCCGTTCGTTCTTCTTCCCGCTGTCGTCTTCTTGCATCGTCCGGCGGGATTTGATGCGGCGTGACACGCAACGAACGGACCGTGATTTCGGCGTCGGATTCCCAGCGAACCGATTGATCGCGGATGGTTTTCGGTAACCCCGTGACGCGGATCATTTGACCTTCAGTGGACGGTGCAACATTGATTTCTCGCACGACGTTGGCTTGACGTCGAAAGACGGTGACCGCCGTGATAGGACTGTCCACGTCGACCACGGTCTTCGGATCCTGCGCGGTCTTCGGCTCCTGCGCGGAAACGCAGCCACAGGAAAGTAGCAACGCCGCAGTCGATGCAAACACGATCCTACGAAAGAAGGCGGCGTCTTTGACAATTCCGATGATCGCTTGCATGTTCCAACCTCGTTGAGTGGTCTGCTGTAGCAAAACGCTACAGTCGCATGATTGACTGCGACGCAAAATCAAACGTTGATGTCTGAACGTTGCGTGCCCGACGGTGAAGATGCATTCGGCATGCCAAGTGCAGTGACGTAAGCTTCCAGCTTGCGATTCCCGATGACTTGATCGGCAAGCATGATGCGGACCCCACAAGAGGAGCACCACGTTCATGAGATTCATCGCCTTGTCGTTTCTGCTCCTCCTGTCGCCAGGTCTGGTGTCGGCGCAAACGACAGCAGTTTCTCGTCATTGGCTCAGCCCGGGCCTGAGTGATGACATTTCGAGTTCAGCGGTGACGAAAGCCGGTGGGCCGGTGGTTTCCTTTCCTTGTGATCCGCTGATGAGTGTGAAGCAGGAGCGGTTGCTGAGCGTTGCGTTGATGAAGCCGTCGCCGTTTCATTGGGTTCCCGGTATGCCCCTGAGCCAGATGGCTGCGGAACTCAGTGAACAGGTTCCGGTGTTCCTGGATCAGAGGGCATTGGAGGAAATCGGAATCGATCCGGATTCTCCAATCGGCGCGGGAGTGATGACGCATGAGCGGGCGCGTTCACAGCGACGACACGCGGAGCGGGCGAGATGGTGGCAGCAGGATGAAGCCGCGGTGACGGAGGGGCGTCCCAGTTTGATCGTCGATGTCTTGAATCGTGTGAGAGACTTGCATTTGACACTGATGATCGTTCGCGGTCAGGTGATCCTCACCACGATCGAAGCCGCAGAAGACGACTTGGCGACGAGGATCTATGATGTGACGCCGTTGATCAGCATGAGACCGCGTGCCCCTTGGGACTCCGTTTCGCGATCAACTGGGATCGGTGAGACCTCTCCCGATTTCGAATCCCTGATGGACATGATTGAAACCAGCATCGACCCCGATACGTGGGAACGGCTCGGTGGGAACTCGACGATCATCGCTTCGACGATTCGAGACCGTCAATGGATTGTGGTTTCCACCACTTCGATGACGCACTGGAAATTGCAGCGGTTGCTCGATCGGCTGAATCAATGATCCGGTAGCGGTCCGTGACGATCTGACAAGGGCAGCCTACTGATTCAGCTGCTCCTCAATCACTTCGCCTTGGGCTCGTGTTCCCAGTGCACCCCACAATCCGTAGGGGCTGTGACTGCCGGGGGCGCGCGGACCGGTTCCGCCTAGGACGACGGTACCGATGTTCGGATCTCCGCTGTCGACCGAATCGGTCATAAAGATCACCGCTCCGTCAGCCATCAACACGTGCACGCCGCCCTGATGACGACTTGATGGAGGCAGCATGCCGATGCCGGAATCACCCCCGGCCAGACAAACCTCTCGGTTCGGCGGCAGGATCGTATTGAACCCGGTGTACAACGCCGCTCCGTCGGCCCAACGAAAGCCGCGTTTCTGGTCCTCGCTACCGAAGCGATTGGGGTGGTCATCCGTGCGGGACCAGAACATCGGCCGTTGGGGATCGATTTGGTTTTCGCAAAGTTTGGGGACATCGTGAATCATGGCCCAATCATTCAGCAACGATCCAGAGGTTCGAATGTCACCGTCCTCCAGGTCGGTGGAGATTTCTCCAGCCAAGATCGTGTTGCTCAACCCGTCGTGAATGTCCCGCCATCGCGTCGCTCGCCGGGGAACGAACGCCCCGCGACCGGACGCCGCCACTTCATCGCTGCGATCGGTGACCCAGGCTTGTGCGTCTTGGCTCCATCGGATCGGACCGGTGTTCAGGCCCGCGGTCGCGT
The DNA here is from genome assembly GCF_041595215.1 of Stieleria sp. NCBI lineage: Bacteria > Pseudomonadati > Planctomycetota > Planctomycetia > Pirellulales > Pirellulaceae > Stieleria > Stieleria sp. The sequence continues at coordinate 2,697 of NZ_JBFHKV010000499.1, forward strand.
CACCCAAGCAGACAGCCAGATTGGCGCGACCGTGCGCGGGCAAGCCGAGGCCTGGATCGGAAGGGCAACGAAAGACAGGGAACTCCGTTTGCCATGGATGGAATCCACGCGTCCAAGGTGCCGGCCCCATCGGCGAGTACGTGGTGTCGTTAGACGATGATTCTCCGTCGGCAATCGCTTGCCAGGTTGTTTGCTGTTCGAGGAACGGCAGCAACCCGACCAGCGCGCTCAAGCGGTAGCGGTTGTTGCCCGGTGCGGACGTGCCTCCGGAATCGGAACACGGGTCAAAAGTACCGCCCATCTGCATGGGAAGTTGCTCGTTGGCCGAGTGATAGTTGTGAAACGCCAGGCCGACTTGTTTGATGTTGTTGGAACAGCTCATCCGTCGCGCCGCTTCTCGCGAGGTGCGCACGGTGGGCAACATCAGCCCGACCAAGACGCCGATGACCGCAATCACGACCAGCAACTCGATCAGCGTCATTCCGGAGGGTTTTGTTCGTTGATTCATGCGGTGCTCCTGTTTTCGGCTGGTGTTGGAATTTTCGCGTCTGCGAAGAGAAAGCGGAGGACCGCATTTTTTGATCGCATCTCCGCCCGGGATGAAATCAAAACCCATTCATACACCGCCAACGGCACGAGCCAGCTGAGCCACGCGTTCAAGCGGTACGTCCATTCCGATTCCAGATTCGAAACGATCATCAATCCCGCCACGACGCGCAGCAACAGCGGTGACCAAAGCAACAGGTAACAACGAGTTGCCCAGCGACGGTGGGCCGCGAGGTTGCCGGCGCGGACAAATGACACCGCAACGAGAATCGTCGCACCGGTCAAAATCGACTGGACGATGAAGCCGAGTTGGGCGATCGGTCCGGCGTATGCTTGCAGCGACATCACCAAACCGCTGGGGACGACCATCAACCCGATCAGGGCGCACTGTGTCTTGCCGAGTGTGCGATGGACACGCCGCCAACGCGGCTTTCCGCCGCTGAAGAGCAAGAACGTGCCGAGCATCAACGCGGCCGGTCCGGCGAACAGGTGCAAATAGAATGCCCAGCGATAGAGTCCGACGAAGCTGAATCGGCGTCCGGCGAGAAACGGCGACGCATCGAAATCGGCTGGAAAGTACCACCGATATTGGTACAGAATCGCCAGAAACACCTTGATCGAAACGATCACGCCGCCCCAAAACAGGACCCTGATCAGTTGCCCAGATCGGTTGGGGTGTGCGTTCTGTTCCACGTGATCCCCGGGGCTGCCGATTGATGGTGGATGCGAGAGAAGACTTAGGTTCTACGCTGCCGGACGAATCTGGTTCAGATTCTGGTGTTTTCGCATTTTAACCGTTGCGTTATGTTTTGGGGAAACCGAAGCATGAGTGCTTCATCATTGCTCCACTGCGGCGACGAAAGGATCGTTTTCGCGGTGTCAACGTGAATGGAGTGATCCATGTTGTTGCTCTCTCGTCGTGAAAATGACCGCATCGATTTTCTTGGATTGGGAGTTTCGATCGAGGTGGTTCGTCTGACGCGTTCGCGCGCCACCCTTGCCATCAAAGCACCCCGGCATATTCGAGTCGTCAGGCATGAACTGCGACCTGTCGGGAATGAGGCAGCGGCCCGCGAAGCGTTTTGTGCCGTGGTCCGCCGCGAAGTGATGTCGATGATCCAAACCGAGATCAACGCGACCACGACGAAGCTAAAGCTTGCTCAAGAAAAGCTGTTGGCCGGTGATCGCGACGACGCGTTGTCGGCCTTGGACGAGGCGTTGGCGAGACTGGAGGTATTGCGCAGCGAAGCGTCCAGCCTTCAGTCCGATCGCTTCGAAGAACGCTGTGAAACGGCGTTCGCCGATGATTGGACGGTCGCCGGCGGTGTCGCCGAGTCGTCGGTCGGATATGCCAATTCAGCCGCCGGAGAGGTTTCCGATCCGACCGGCACCGTGGTGGTCGCTCAATTGCCCGACGATGCGTTGGCGACCGAGTGGGCGGCAGCAGGAGACGAACTCCTGTCAGATCCGGATGCCGTAACGGTTGTCGTCTTTGCGCTGAGCTAACGCTCGGCTGTCCGACGCGTTCCCGTGCCCCACCGATCCGCAGCGATCGCAGCGCTTAGCCGGAGGTCAGCATAGCGCCACCTCCGGTGCCGAACGCGTTCTCGCGCCCAGCGATCCCGACGGGATCGCAGCCAGTAGCCGGAGGTCAGCGCAGCGCCAGCTCCGGAGACGGACGCGCTCCCGCGCCCCACCGATCCCGGAGGGATCACAGCGATTAGCCGGAGGTCAGCGCAGCGCCACCTCCGGTGCCGGACGCGCCCACGCGCCCCACCGATCCCGACGGGATCGCAGCATTCCCACCAACAACCCATAACCCATGAAAGGAGCGGCCATGTCCACGTTCCACAGCCTGCATCTTCACGTCACCTTTAGCACGAAGTACCGCAAGAAATGGATTCATCGCTCTTGGGAAAAGCGTCTGCACGACTACCTGGGAGGAACGCTCAATGGATTAAATTTGGCGTGCCAGGGGATCGGCGGGGTCGAAGACCATGTGCATATGCTGGTCGGATTCAAACCCTCTCGAACGATCAGCGATATGATGCGGGAACTCAAGAAAGCGTCTTCAGCTTGGGTTCACTCGGAGATCGGGATGAAAGATTTTGCGTGGCAAGAAGGCTACGCGGTATTCTCGGTCAGCGTGACCGAGCGGTCGAAGGTGAAGGGGTATATCGCGCGTCAGCGTGAGCATCATCGGCGACGAACGTTTCAAGAGGAGTTGATTGAGATGCTCGATCGCGCGGGAGTTCAGTATGATCCGAAATACCTGACGTGATTCGCTGCGACCCCTCCGGGGTCGTGTCGCGCGGGTTGGGGTTTCCGGAGGTGTCGCTGCGCTCACCTCCGGCTACGCGCTGGGACCCCGTCCGGGGTCCAGCAATCGCGGCCGCAATCGCAGCCTCGCCCGAGTTCTCGTTCGATCCCGGAGGGATCACAGCAATGAGCCGGAGGTCAGCGCAGCGCCACCTCCGGAGACGGACGCGCTCTCGCGCCCCACCGATCCCAACGGGATCACAGCGATTAGCCGGAGGTCAGCGCAGCGCCACCTCCGGTGCCGGACGCTCCCGCGCCCACCGGTCCCGACGGGATCACAGCGATTAGGCGGAGGTCAGCGTAGCGCCACCTCCGGTGCCGAACGCGCTCTCGCCCACCGATCCCGACGGGATCGCAGCGATTAGCCGGAGGTCAGCGCAGCGCCAC
>NZ_JBFHKV010000500.1:0-5940 GCF_041595215.1 Stieleria sp.
GAACGACGTTTATTGGAGTTGATCCGATGATGCTTGATTGGTCTGTAAACCCTGGTGCCGCGGCCTTGTCCGTATTGGCATCGGCGGCAGGGGTGAACCTCACCGCTCAGATTTCGTTGGTGGTGCTGGTGATCGCTCTCGGCCTTTCGTTTCTGCGTCTGGTGCTTGGGCCGTCGCTTCCCGATCGCGTCGTTGCGCTGGATCTGGTCGCGTCGCTGCTGGTCGGTCTGATTGCCGTCAGTGCGGTGGAAACCGGTGACGTGATTTTTCTGCGGGTGGCGATGGTGGTGGCGTTATTCAACTTTGTCGGGACGATCGGCTTTTGTTGGTATCTGCAACGAGGGACAGGCCAATGAATGACGTGGTGACGATCGTGCTGCTGATCACCGGCACCGCCTTTGCTTTGCTGGCGTCGGTTGCGGTGGTGCGAATGCCAGACCTGTACACACGCATGCACGGTGCGACCAAGAGTGCCACTCTGGGCGTCGGGTGCACAATTCTTGCCGCCGCTGTTCAATTCGCAGACATGGAAACGACGACCGTCGCCATTCTCGTCATCGGATTCATCTTCCTGACGACGCCGGTGGCCGCTCACATGATCGGACGCGCCGCCCACCAGCAAAACGTTCCGAAATGGAGCGGCACGGTCGTCGATGAATCACCGCTCGCGGATTCGGCAAACGAGGACCACGAAATGCGTTAGGGATCGCCTTCAAATGGGCGACCGTTTTAGCGGAACGGCGCGAGCGGGCTGTTGATTTAGTGAGCCGTCGGCGCTAGCCGCGGGCCTAGTGGTGACGACGTTGCCCTTGGAGGCCCGTGGCTAGCGCCATCGGCTCACGATTGTTTCGGTGACGACTAGATCGACAGCCCGCTCGCGCCGTTCCGCTAACTCATTCAGTGCCAAAGTAAGTGGCATTCGGCTAGCGCCATCGGATCACGATGTAATCACCGAAACTTGAGCACCACAAACTGTTTCAGAATCGCGGAGAGTGTTTCTTCGCGGGTTTCGAACGAACCGCTGTATCCGCGGCTATCGGTGAACCAGATCGCGACATTTCCCAATTCGCACGTTTCTCCATCGGACTCGAAGTGAAATGGGACACCCAACGGGTCGAGCGTGACGCTGGCGGGCAAGTTCACCTTGATCAGACCGTCGAGCGTCACCGGGTATTGGCCGAACTTCAGCTTGTACTTCGCCACCGCGGCGGCCGTTTGCGCGTGTCGGCGCTCGTTTGCGACTCGGGTGTAGACGGTCGCCAAGTAGTCCTTCGATTGACCCGGACTGTAGGATTGTTTGTAGGTGGGGATTTGGAGCGCCAGGTCCAACCCGGAGCCAGATTCGCGACGGAACGTCTCTTGCAATTTCATCACACGTTTCATCGCGTCAAACGTTCCGATCCCGCTGACACGTGAGAATGCTTCGTGGTGCTGGAGCCATTGGAGGCGCAGACTCGGGGCGAACGTTTTCGGCGTCGGATCACGACGCCACGTCTCGACCACTTCGCCACGCAGCAACCAAGGTGCCTGCGCCAGTGTGGTCGAGCGAATGCTGTTTTGCCACGCCTGATTCAAATCCGGTGACGCTTCGATCCGTTGAACGATTTCATCCAGTTCGGATTCACTCCAAATTCCCGTGGCGATCGATTGCGTGACCAATGGAAGGAGACGGAGCGAGACTTGGTCGGTGGGTCCAATACCCAGTCCCTGAAACAGTCGGAATGCTTCCATCGCCCGGTCGGTCTGCTTGTCACGGACCGCGCCGCGAAATTCCATCCGCAACAGTTCGGGCAATCCGCGGAAGTTGATCAGTCCGCTGGAATAGCTGTTGGGGTTCCCGAATTCGTTGGCGTACCAAATCGAGGCCTCGTTCAGATTGAGCTGTTTGATGATTTCCAGCAACGGTGCCGCTTCGGCCAAGTAGTCGTCCAGGTAGGTGTCGAGCGGGTGCTCTTCGTCGAGATTCTCAAAGAGGTCGTCCTGTTCGTCGAGCACTTCGAACAAAAGGTGATATTGTTCGTTGATCGCATTGACCGCACTGGCCAGTTCGCGACTCGAATGGGTGTGCTCCCTGCTCGTCCGATCCGCATAGTCGGCGGCCTGGGCGACCGGCGAATCGATCAGCTCCGGTGGAAAGGACTGCTCCAGCATCGGTCTGATCTTTGCCGCTTCGGCTTGCCAGGTTGCGGCTGCGGAGACGCAGAACAACAGCAGCGCGATCGGCGGAGTCATCGCCACTGCGATCATCGTTCGGTCTCGAAATGTTTTTCGCGAAGCACTCATGGTTGGGTCCTGATCTTTAATTCGACGTATTCCCAGTCTCGGCCCCAGAGCTGGCCGTATCCGTTGACGCGATCGACGGTCATCGTTTCGATCGCCGGCAGCGAACGCAGGTTGTCTCCGTAGCGACTGGTCTGGAACACGCCCCCGGTTTGATGAAGCTGGTGAAGTTTCCATCGCCAGCCGATGTCGTCGCTGCGGTTGGCCGCGGCGTCGATCCCTTCCAGCATGGCGGTGACCAAGGAGTCGTAGAAACGGGGTTGCATCCAACCGACGAGTCCCGGCGGCTGATGCTCCAGCACGGTCAGATGGTGATTCAGATAGCGTCCTTGATCGTCTTGGAAATTGTGTTGCCAGGTCACCACCACTGCACGGCGACGCGCGGCGGCTCGACTGGCCGGCGTTCCGATGGCATTCGTGGCCACTTGCACGGCAGGCTCGTCGGCTCGTTCGCCGGGCACGTCGTTTTGCAGCGTGTCGATCATCAGCACTTCCAAGCGATCAGTGATTTCCTGGCCCGAAAGCAACGTACTGCGACGGAGCGCCGGCAGCAGCGTTGCCGAGGCGTCCAGCCATTGGGCCATTTCGGACCACGCCGGATCGTCCTGTTGCTGTCGCCACTGGATTCGTGCCCGCATCATGTTTCCATGCCAGCGTGTGTACTCCCACGGACCGATGTGCGCAACCACATCCGTACCCGCGTTAGACTTCAGCGACGCAACGCTCTTCTGTGGATCCAGCTTGTATTGGCCTAGGTGGTCCTGCAGGTCCTTCATCTTGTCGCCCAGCGGGTCATGCCGAAACGCGAAGTCGTCCGCGAATCCGGTGACCGGCACGACGACAAATCGGGCGTTGCGCCCGGAATCACGCTGGGCTTCGCCGAGCAATTCCGCCCGCAGCGTTGGATCCATGGTGGGGACAGAGAGCAAGTGTGCGGCGGCAAAACCGATCGGCAACAACACGATCAACCCGACCACGCCGCTGCCGACCACGAACGTCAACGGTCGGTCGCCGGTGTCCATGTAACGCCGCATCATCACGAACGTTGCCACCATCGGAGCGAGCCCGCAGAGGATCAATCCGTAGATCGGGAAACCGAGTGAGACGTACGCGAACACCAACCAACCCGTCGTGATCAACGCAAGGATTGGGGCAAGAATGACGGACAAGATCAGCGTGCGGACAAACTGGCTGACCCACTGGGAGATCGAATAGATCCAAACGACGAACATCGAAATCGTCACCAGCGTTGGCAAGCCCGCGGCGAAGCTGGAAACACTATCCCGGTGAACGATTGTCAGATTCCAAAGTCCGTAAACCAACAGCGAGCAACACAGGATCGCAATCGGTACCGCATGCAGTGCGAAATACGTCTTGCCGGGAGAGACCCCGCGGTCGGCCAGGAAACGCACCCGCTCGGATGCCCCGTCGTGTTTGAACACACTGATTCCCAACCAGCAAACGGCCAAGGGCGCCAGCAATAACAGCCAAGGCAACAGTGCGATGATCCCGCGATACCGATCCACCGCCGCCAGTTGAACGGCGGCCAGGAAGCTGATCAGCAACATGCCGATCAAGATCGCCAGCATGCCTTTGGCCGAGTGAATCGATTGCCAAATGATCGGCGCGGTTTGAGTTCCGAACGTGGGCGCGATGGCATCGTTCGTTTCGCGCGCCGGAGAATGGGGCGAGACGTCCAACAGCGGCTTCACCGAGGGGGCTTCCGCGGCGCCCAGGGTTCGGATCGCGGCTCGATAGGTGATCGGAGTCACAATCACGATGCCCAGCAACGTGAATCCCAAGTTGATCCAATCCAGCTGCCCGGCCGCCATCGGGCGATTAGCAAACTCGGAGACCAGCGACGTCGCGATCAGCGGCGAGAACGCCAACGGAATCAATGCGATCAAGGAATAAAATTGATTCTTGATCCGCCAGGCGACATAAAAGCCTGCCAACAACACGAACAACGAATGCGAGATCCAAACCGGATAGCTGAACGGGTTTCCCGAATAACCGGTTTGACCGCCGATCGTCCAGTGCGACGTGTCGCGTTGACCGAGTTCAAAGACCAGAATCACCAGCAACGCGAACACCCACATCACGGCCAGGCCAATCATACCGACCAGCAATTTTGTCGAGGCGATCCGTTTGGATGAAATCGGCAGCAAGGCCAACCAGTCGATCGTGCGTTGAGAGCGTTCCTGGCCGACCAACAAGGGACCGGCGCCGGTCGCGAACAGCCCCGGGAACACCAGCATCGTCACTTCATGGGGCAGTTGCAGCCGGAGCCAACCCATCGCAGCGCCGAGGACTGCGTTGATGACGACGATTAACAACGAAACGATGGCCAGCAGTGCAACCAACGGTGCAAGCTGTCGAGTTTCTTTCCACCAGAACCACGCGGTCGAAGAAGCTTCGTGCCGCGTCGTCGTCAGTGCTGTGAGTGTTGCTTCGGTGCTCATTGGCAGATCAGTCGGAGGTGTTCCGCCTTGGGCCGGCGGTTGCATCAACCTGTGGACGCGAGTCCACGGGCGGTTCAAAGGGTTACTCGATCGGGTATCGCGGACGCGTCCGCGTTCCGGCGGATTTCAGCGAAGACGTCAAATCGACGCGGTCATCGCCGGTGCGGTTCGATGGGACGTGCAGGCGACAAAAATTTCTTCCAACGTCGCGACTCGGGTTCGGACTTCCGTGACGCCCGGGGTTTCCCGAAGCGCGTGAATCATTTCCGGTGACAAGTGTCGGACGAACAGTTGACGGGAGCGGCCCGACGTCTCTTCGGTCAACACTTCGGCCGGTTCCGGGGGCGGCGCGATCGATCGCAGTGGATCGTCGACGTCAATGACCACCTCGTGAATCGATTCGCGAAGCTCCGCAAGCGGACCGTGCAACCGGATTCGGCCGTGGTGCAGGATCGCAATCGTGTCGGCGACCCGCTCGACTTCGCTGATCTGATGGCTGGACAGGAAAACCGTGCGTCCCGTGGCGGCGCGGTCGATCATCGATTCCAGGAAGTTGCGACGTACTTTGGGATCAAGCCCGCTGGTGGGTTCGTCCAAAATCAACAACGACGGATCATGGGCCAGGGCGAGCGATAGGGCGACCTTGGCGCGTTGGCCCTTGGAAAGATGGCGGATCTTTTGTTCGGGGCGGATGTCGTAGCGACGGATCGACGCTTCATAGTTCGGCAAAAACGAGTCGTCGTAAAATGACGCCGTGAAGCCGCCGATCTGCGCGACCGTCATCCAGTCGTAGAGCGCCGGTGCGTCGGAGACGTAACCGATTTGACGCCGGACGCCTTGCGGGTCACGCAGCGGGTTGATGCCACATACCGTGCACGAGCCGCTGGTCGGTTTTTGGAATCCGGTTAGGATGCGAATCATCGTCGTCTTGCCGGCACCGTTTTCGCCCAACAGTGCAAACACCGTTCCCGGCTGAATTTCCAAGCTGACGCCCATCAGAGCGTCGCAGCGACGGAAGTGCATCGTCAGGGCGTCGGTGGTGATGACGGGTTCCATGGTCGTTTCGTTGGGTTCGGGAAGACGGTCAGTGGCTTGTGCTTGGCTACTCATTCTTCGGCTCCGCCGTTGTCACTCGGCTCGGTCGACGACACCAAGACGGCCGGCTCGGTGTCGACCAACTGCCGCAAGTGATCGTCCA
>NZ_JBFHKV010000501.1:0-5914 GCF_041595215.1 Stieleria sp.
AAGAGCCCGCGACGGCGGCGGTCCCCGATGCGAAAGGCCGATTCGGCGAATTCGGCGGCCGCTTCGTCCCCGAAACACTGACCCGCGCACTCGATCAATTGGCCGAAGAATACGAACTGGCCAAGAAAGATCCGGAGTTCCAGCGGGAGCTGGACGGATTGTTGAAAACGTTCGTCGGCCGCCCCAGCCCGTTCTACCACGCCCGGCGCCTCTCCGAAGCCGCCGGCGGGGCCCAGATTTGGCTCAAGCGCGAAGACCTCAATCACACCGGGGCGCACAAGATCAACAACACCCTCGGCCAGGCGTTGCTGACGCTGCGAATGGGAAAAACGCGCGTGATCGCGGAAACCGGCGCCGGCCAACACGGCGTCGCCAGCGCGACCGCCTGTGCACACTTCGGGTTGCCCTGCACGGTCTACATGGGTGCCGAAGACATTCGCCGGCAAAAACCCAACGTGTTCAGCATGCGACTGATGGGTGCGACGATCAGCCCCGTCGAATCCGGCTCGCGAACCCTTCGCGATGCCGTCAACGAAGCGATGCGCGACTGGATGTCCTCGGTCGAACACACGCACTACATCATCGGCAGCGTGATCGGCCCCCACCCGTTCCCGATGATGGTCCGCGATTTCCAAGCCGTGATCGGACGCGAAACGCGCGACCAGTCGCTGGAAGTGTTTGGCAAGCTGCCCGACTGCGTGGTCGCCTGTGTCGGCGGCGGCAGCAACGCGGCCGGGATGTTTTACCCCTTCATCGAAGACGAGGGCGTGCGATTGGTCGGCGTCGAAGCCGGCGGGCGGGGCAGCAACCCCGGCGATCATGCCGCCCCCATGACGTTCGGCTCCCCCGGCGTCCTGCACGGCAGTTACAGCTACGTGATGCAAGACGAAGACGGCCAAACCTGTGACGTGCACAGCATGAGTGCCGGGTTGGACTACCCCGGCGTCGGACCCGAACACAGTTACTGGAAAGACACCGGCCGCGTCGACTACATCCAGTGCGGTGACGCCGACGCCATGGACGCGTTTGACAAACTCGCACGCAGCGAAGGCATCATCGCCGCCCTGGAAACCAGCCACGCGTTGGCCAAGGCGATGAAACTGGCCGCCGAGATGCCCAAATCCGAAAATCTGGTCGTCTGCCTGTCCGGACGAGGCGACAAAGATGCGATGGAAATCGCGCGACTACGCGGCGAAGACTTCTAGGCTGACATCGCAACCGCCGAAGATGTTATTCTTTCTAAACTCCGCTGGGACGCCCAACTGGGCGGTTCATCACAACAGCGGGCCGATATCGTCAATATCCTGCGTACGCTTGCAGATTCAATTGACATGGAATATCTACATCGACACGTGGGAGAACACGGCGAGTCTCTGAAAGAACTGCTCGACCAGGTCCACCAATGACCGACACCAACCGCATCTTGGGAACCAAACTCGAAGACCGCATCGCGATGGAAACCGAAGCCGGCCGCGAATCACTGCGAGTGTGGCGCGACATTTGGCGAAACATGACCGGCGAGCAACGGATCGCGAAAGCATTCCAGCTGACCGAAGAAGTGAGACAAGTCATGCGAGCCGGGATTCGCAGCCGGAATCCCGAGGCGAGCGAAGAACACATTCAGTATCTGTACGTCAACCAGCTGCTGGCCGCTCACGGTACCTCCCTGGAACAAATCAAACATCAACAAAAGGAAGATCGAACTCGATGATCAAACTCACTTGGCTCTCACACGCAAGCTGGCTGATCGAAACCGCGGGCGCCCGGATTTTGCTGGATCCATTTTTCGCCGATAACCCCAAAGCTCAAGTCTCGGCCGATCAGTTCGCCGATGTCACGCATGTGCTCGTCTCCCACGGCCACGCCGATCACGTCGGCGACGTCGCCGCGGTGCTCAAACACTCCGGCGCCCAATTGATCGCAACCTGGGAGATCGCCGAATGGTTCAAAAAGAACCACGGATTTGAAAACGTCGTCGCCATGAATGTCGGCGGCAACGTCGCGCTCGGGGATGGAACCGCGAAAATGGTCCCGGCGCTGCACAGCAGCAGCTTGCCCGACGGCTCCTACGGCGGATCCGCTGCGGGATTCCTGCTGAAATTCGAAACCTTCCGCGTCTATTTCGCCTGCGACACCGCCTATTACAGCGACATGAAATGGTACGCCGGCGGTGCCGATGTCGCCGTGATCCCGATCGGGGACGTGTTCACCATGGGGATCCACGACAGCATCGAAGCGATCAAATTGATCGAACCCAAAGTGGTGCTGCCGACCCACTACAACACCTGGCCGCCGATCGAGCAAGACGCCGCCGCCTGGGCCAACCACGTCATCGCCGAAACCGATTCCAAACCGGTGGTTCTGAAAGTCGGCGAAACCCACACGCTCGAATTGGTCCGTGGCCTGTAACACCTGACCGCGACGTTCAATGAAGTAACCCTCCCGTGTGCGGGAGGGTGACTTCACATTCATACCGAACCGACGGCTTAACTTGGTGCCTATGGGGTCGAGCGGGAGGGTTCTCAGGGCCGATGCGTCACTCCTCCTCGATCTCGCGGACCCAGACCTCATCGTTTTCGACCTTGACCTCAAAACAATCCGTTTTGACCCGCGGATTGTCTTCCCAGGTGCCATCGACGATGCAGAATCGCCAGGCGTGCCAGGGGCACGTGACCGTGGTCCCCTCGACGTGCCCTTCGGCCAACGATGCCCCCATGTGGGGACACAGGTCGTCGATCGCGTGCCAGCTGCCGTCTTCCTGACGAAACACGGCGACCATTCGGCCGTCAACCGGGACCGCTTTTCCGCGGCCGATCTCGAAATCGTCCACTTTGCCAACAGATTCAAATTCGCTCACAGCTCGGATGCACCTTGTCTTTTTCGGTTTCTCTTGCGTTGGTAGCCTTGTACCGACCACACTTTAGGCATTCCACTGAAGACTCACCACACCCGCACACGCGAATCGGCATTTCGGAATGATCAACCATCAGCGACGCAAACTGCTTGAATCCCGCGTTTGGCCGCACGTTCAAACACCGGCCCAATACGTCGGCGGCGAACGAAATATCGTTGTCAAAGACCATCGCGGCGTCCGCGGAAAACTGGCCGTCGGGTTTCCCGATGCCTACACGATCGGCATGAGCCACCACGGATTGCAGGTGCTCTACTCGCTGATGAACCGCCGCGACGATTGGTGTGCCGAACGTGTCTTCACGCCCTGGCCGGACATGGAGCAGTTGCTGCGAAAACACGAAATCCCGCTGTACACCCTGGAAACCTTCACCGCGCTGTCAGAATTTGACGTCGTCGGGCTCAGCCTGCAGTACGAAATCAGCTCCCCGAACGTCTTGACGATGATCGACCTGGGCGGGATTCCCCTGGAATCGGTCGACCGCACGATGAACGACCCGCTGTTGGTCGCCGGCGGACCGTGCTGCCAAAACCCCGAGCCGATGGCGGATTACTTTGACGTGATGATCACCGGCGACGGCGAACCCGCCCTGCCGACGGTCTGCGACCTGTGGCTGGAGATCAAAGAGAGCTACCGCCGCGAGGATGGCACGTTGCCCGACGGCGAAGAAGGAAAACGGCAACGCAGCGACGCCCTGGCCAAAGTCGCCAACACGCTCGAGTACGCCTACGTGCCACGGTTTTACCAGCCGACCTACAAAGACGGACGCATCGCGTCACTTGAGCGCGTCCGGGACGACGTCCCCACCACCTTCGCCCCCAGTGTGATCAGTGACCTGGACGGAATCCCCCTGCCCACCGATCCGATCGTGCCCTACATCGAATGTGTGCACGACCGAATCGCCCTGGAAATCATGCGCGGCTGCCCCCACCTGTGCCGGTTCTGCCAAAGCACCGTGATCAAACGCCCGTTGCGAATCCGCGAAGTCGACACGATCGTCGATGCCGCCTGGGAAAGTTATCTGAACACCGGCCATAACGAAATCAGCATCCTCTCGCTCTCCAGCAGCGACTACCCGCATTTCGAACCGCTCGTCAAACGGCTGCACGAAGTCTTCAAGCCGCTCGGTGTGAACATCAGCGTGCCCAGCTTACGCGTCAACGATCAATTGCGATCGCTGCCCCAATTGATCGGTACCGATCGACGCAGCTCGCTGACCCTGGCGCCCGAAGTCGCACGCGATGACATGCGCGAACAAATTCGCAAGAAGATCAAAAACAGCGACCTGATCGAAGGCTGCCGCAACGCATTCCAAAACGGCTTCGACAGCGTCAAACTGTACTTCATGTGTGGCCTGCCCGGCGAGCGACCGGTCGACCTGGACGGCATCGTCGACTTGGCCGAAACTATCGCCACGGTCGGCAAGGAAGTCAAAGGTCGCTACGCACGCGTCACCGCCAGCGTGTCCAACTTTGTCCCCAAAGCCCACACGCCGTACCAGTGGAACGGCATGCAAAGCCGTGAATACTTCCACTGGGCGCACAAGTACATGTGGAGCCGCCGCAAGATCCGCAGCGTCAACATCAAGTGCCACAATGTCGAAACCAGCCTGCTCGAAGGCGTCCTCAGCCGCGGCGATCGACGCACCGGCAACGCCATCCGCCTGGCCTGGGAACGCGGCGCGCGGATGGACGGCTGGACCGAACACCTGGATCCCGATCGATGGTGGTCGGCCATCGAAGACGCCGGCATCGACGTCCAACGACAAGTCCACGAGAAATACGAACTGCTGGACAAATTGCCCTGGGACCACGTCAACGTCAAATTCGGTCGCGCCTACCTGGAAAAAGAACAAGGCAGAGCCACCGTCCAGCTCGAAGCCCTCGCCAACGCGACTTAGGTTTCAGGTTTCAGGTTTCAGGTTTCAGGTACTCAGTACTCAGTTTTGAAACTTGAAACCGCCCCTACTCCCCCATCCACGGTTCGATGTGCAGATGCACGTCCCTGACTCTCGGCATGTTGGCCAACAGCCGATTCTTGACTTCGTGCCCGATGCGGTGGCCTTGATCGACGCTTAACTGGCCGTCGACTTGAACGTGGATCTCGATGAAATACTCCAGCCCGCTCTTGCGGACCCGCAGCTTTTCGATCTCTTTGACCTGATCGACATCCGCGGCGATGTCACGCACCTTGGCCACGGTGGCCGCGTCCGCCTGCTGGTCCATCAATTCTGCCGCGATCGCTAAAAACATCTTGGCGCTGGTCATCATCAACACGCCGCAAACGCACAAGGCCGCGACGGGATCCACGTACGGCCCGAACGCGCCCAGGTACGGTGCGGCGAACAAACTGATCGCGATCGCGCCCGACCCCAACGCGTCGCTGCGGTGATCGAGCGCGGTGGCGCGAAGCGCTGCCGAACCGAGACGGGTGGCGACGTGCGATGTGTACCGAAACAGCGCTTCCTTGATCACGCTACAAACCGCCGCAATCACGCCGGCCGACCAGTGCGGGATCGCCTGCACCACAGAGAACTGCCGGATCGTCTCGATCGCCAAAATTCCGGCGCCGAACATCACCAGCAACGAAACACCGAACCCTGCAATCGATTCGGCCTTGGTGTGCCCGTAGGGATGATCGTCGTCTTCTTCCTGCTCGGCGACGTGCAACGCCGCGCGAACGGCAACCGAACTGGTCACGTCCCCGATTGAATTGACCGCGTCGGCGATCAATGCGGAACTTCGCAAAACCAGCCCGCCGGTCATTTTGGCAACGACCAACACGACGTTCACGCTCAGACCCCAGATCGCGGCGCGTTTGGCATCAATGTAAACACGATCGCGGACCGCGATCGATGCTTCATCTCGTGGGGGACTGAGCGACACGCGAATGCGGAACCAGGAACGGTGGCGGGGAAGGAGGTCAGAACGAAGCCTTATAAGTTACCCGACTTTTTGCCCGCACGTCGATCCTGCGGCTATCGGTGACCTAGGGTTTCGCGCC
>NZ_JBFHKV010000502.1:0-5910 GCF_041595215.1 Stieleria sp.
GCCGGGCCGGCGGGAAGCTCCGTTTCGAACGTGACCGACCTGTCGTGTTCACGGAGCTGTTTCTCAAGCTTCTGATCACCGATGCGCAGCACCGCATGGGTTGCCCCCATCGACGCGGGCGCATCGTCGGGGAATCGGGTGAGTCGAATGGTGTAGCGACCGGGCTGCGTGACATTCACGGCCCAAAAACCATTGATCGCGAGTCTGTCGTCGGACAGTTGCTCTTGCTTCCAAATCACGTTGCCTTTGGTCGGATGCCAATCGCGCACTGTCAGCAATGTCGGGTTCTCGCGTTGATCGCCAAGCTGGAAACGCACATACGGGGCGTCATCACGAAAGACGTCCGCAAAATGTCGGCGGTAGCTGGACTTGAGTTTCTGTACGACCTCGGGGTGCTGCTGCGCGAGGTCTTTCGTTTGACTGGGGTCTTCGCCAATGTTGTAAAGTTCGCCGTCAACCAACCGCCACCTTTCGGTAAGCACACCGTAGTGTGGAGTACGCCATGGGTTGTCGCCATTACCATCAAGAAGAAGTTTTGGTTGGTCAGGCTGTCGCTGAACGAAAAGCGTGCGAGATGGCCAGTCGTCGGTCGCACCGTCGAATAAGGGTTTCAGGCTCTGCCCGTCGAACGGATTTCCGTCGGGGGATTTCAACCCGCACAGCTCAATCAGAGTGGGAAACCAGTCTCGGCACGACGTCAACGGATGAACCCGTTGTCCCGCATCGAGCTGACCCGGCCAACGCACGAAGCACGCAACTCGATGCCCGCCTTCGTAGACAGAACCCTTCTTCCCTCGCATGCCCGCATTGAAGCCGTTATCTGGAATGCGACCGTTGGAGCCCTCGGAAGTACCGTTGTCGCCCATGAAAATGACAATCGTGTTTTCGGCGAGATTGTGCTGCTGAAGCGAATCGAGCAAGCGGCCAAGGTTCTCGTCAAAGTTGATGATCTGGCCGAAGAACTTGGATCGGTTTTCCGAATGACCCTGGGCTCTGAACGGAGCTGAATAGCTTTCCGCAACCGTATGCGGCCCGTGCATGGCGTTGAGCGGCAAATACGCGAAAAACGGTTGTTCCGATTTCTGCGTGACAAACCGCTGGCACTCCGCGAAGAACACGTCGGTGCAATACCCGTCGATCTTTTCAGCGACACCGTTGCGATAGTA
This sequence comes from Stieleria sp., assembly GCF_041595215.1. Taxonomy (NCBI): domain Bacteria; kingdom Pseudomonadati; phylum Planctomycetota; class Planctomycetia; order Pirellulales; family Pirellulaceae; genus Stieleria; species Stieleria sp. The sequence continues at coordinate 1,167 of NZ_JBFHKV010000502.1, forward strand.
CGTGTCGTCGAAATAGTCGTTTCCGATCGGGTTTCCGATTTCGTCGATGCCGCCTGCGAGGTGACGAACGACGTCTTGAAATCCACGGAATCGCGGCGCGTACGGCCAGGTGTCTCCCAGGTGCCATTTTCCAAACATGCCGGTTCGGTAACCCGAATCGGAGAAGGCATCCGCCATCGTGACTTCATCGGGCGCAAGTAATTGTCTCCCTTGGGTCACATCCCAAGCTCCCACGCGCGTTGAATAACGCCCGGTCATCAAGGCGGCGCGTGTCGGCGTGCAAACCGGATCGACATGGTAGTTTTCCAGGCTGATGCCTTCGGCGCAAAGCCGATCCAGGTTGGGTGTCTTCAGCCACGGGTTTCCGTGACAGGACATATCGCCGTAGCCCTGGTCATCCGTAACGATCAAAATGACATTCGGCTTCACGCTTGGATCACTTTGTGGTTCGTCCGCTTCGGATCTTGCCGATACTGGAACAGCGAGAAGCATCAGCATCCAGATTCGTGCAAACCGGTAGAAGCGTAAATCTGCAATCATTGAGTTTCTTTGGTACGTGGATTGCGAATGGGTCGCCAATTTCGCTATGGCCGCATCCACGAATCGAGTGGGATCGCAACATCAGTGCCCGCCAAGCGATGTCACTGTGTTCATTTTAATCGCGTGATCGAATAGGGCGGTAGCGTCAGAGGATGAGAGGATTCCAGTTTAACGCGATCGCACCGATCCGTGTCCTGCATCGCGTCGGCCAGGAGCATGTCGGTGCGGATACTTTACCAGTCGACGATTCCAGCGCCAGGGTCGGCTGCCGGTCGATCAAAGACGGACGGTAAGAAAATTAGGGAGGTAAGAAAATTGCCGACGACCAAGGATGGCAGCCCGAGTTGATTTTCGTACCACTGATCTCGTCTTGCCCCGCATCGTTTTGCCCTCTTCTTGTTCTCGGTTTTCACTCCACCGGACGAACCGATGCCCGGATTTAAAAACAGCGTGTGACGCTAGCTTCATCGGCCGGTGTGTCGCAGTAGTCGCCAGGCCGTGTGGCGGCTGCGGACAACAAGGACGCGGCTTCGCGTCGTCACATCTGGAAAGTAGTCGCTGGTGGCTCGCGATGCTATTTCACCAACAGGCACTTCATTTGTTTGTCGTCGCGGATGATGAGTTTGCCGCGTGAACGTGCCGGCGGTGCCCAGCATCTTGATTTGTCGAGCAGTCGGGTCTTGGGCAAAATCGTGAACTGATCTGGGTTTGCTTCGGTCAGTAAACTAAATCCGACCTTGTTGGGATTGTTCCCTAAGGCGGCGCCACCTCGCGACTGCTCGGTTGTCTTTCATCCCCTGGTTCCATTATCCGAGTGGAAGATGACGATGGTGTTTTCCAGTTCGTTCACCTCCGGGAGCGTTTGACCTTCTTTCGCGAGATCGCGTCGTGGCGTTGGCACGCCTTTTGCCTTGTGAAGTGTGCGTGGCGTGCGGTGTCGATTGCACTTTCGCCACGGGAATGGCCGAACGCGGAAAACACCTGTTTTCGCGACGGAAGTCTGCCCGCTACCATCGGTTGACGTGATTCAACCGAGGGCGAGGGAAAAGTTTTGTCGGCCGATGGCAACTGTTTTTCCACGTTTGCGAAGTGGAAACGCGCTCTCAAGCCCCGCACTTGTTTTCTGTTCGGCGATCACTTGAAGGATGCGTGTTTTTTAGCTGGGGATCTGAATGGAAACGTTGATCGAAAGGCTGTGGCACCATACTTCCAGGGATGATGTCGTCCAATTGCTGACGACTGATTCACGCAACGGCTTGGATCGGTTTGAGATTGATCGGAGGCAGCAGCATTTCGGCGCCAACGCGATTCCCCTGCGCCGCGGTCCGGGTCCGTTGATTCGTTTCCTGATGCAGTTTCATCAGCCTCTGCTGTACATCCTGTTGTCTGCCGCGGCGATCACTGCGTTCTTGGACGAGTGGGTGGATGCGTCGGTCATTTTTGGTGTCGTGCTTGTCAATGCCGTGATCGGTTACCTGCAGGAATCGAAGGCTGCCAAGGCCTTGGAAGCGCTGGCCAAGACGACACTCACCGAAGCGCGAGTGGTGCGGGCCGGCGAGACCCGCGATGTGCCTTCGACGGAATTGGTCCCAGGCGACATCGTGTTGCTGCAGTCGGGTGACAAGGTTCCGGCGGACTTGCGTTTATTGAAGTCTCGCGACTTGCAAATCGACGAGTCGGCGCTGACGGGCGAGTCGGTGCCGGTGGCCAAGAACGCCGGTGAGTTACCGTTGGAAACGCCGCTCGCCGAACGCTGCAACATGGGGTATGCATCGACGCTGGTGACGTATGGCCAGGGACGTGGCGTTGTCGTTGCGATTGGAGCGAAGACCGAAGTCGGACGCATTTCCGAGCTGATGACGCTGGCCGATGTGCTGGAAACGCCATTGACGCGCAAGATTGCCAAGTTCAGTCGCGTGTTGCTGATGGTGATCCTGATGTTAGCGGCCGTCACGTTCGCCGTGGGGGTGTGGCGCGGCCAGGCGATGTTTGAGATGTTCATGGCGGCTGTTGCGCTGGCGGTGGGAGCCATTCCGGAAGGCTTGCCCGCGGCCGTGACGATCACCTTGGCGATCGGCGTCGCCCGCATGGCCCGCCGACGCGCGATCATTCGCAAGCTTCCGGCGGTGGAAACTCTTGGTGGCACAACGGTCATCTGCTCCGATAAGACCGGCACGCTGACCGTGAATCAAATGACAGTGCGTCGATTCTGGGCAGGCGGTCAATCATACGACGTGTCCGGGACAGGGTACGAGCCGCGCGGCGAGATCGAATCCGACGGACCAGATGACTCGACGCTGGCGGAAAACGCCGCGGCAAACCAATGTCTGCTGGCCGGGCTGTTGTGCAACGACTCGGCGTTGGAACAGGCGGAGTCTCGCTGGGAAGTGCGGGGCGATCCGACCGAGGGAGCGTTGATCGCGTTGGCCGGAAAAGCCGGATTGGATGCCCGGCGAACGCTCGAGCGGTCGCCGCGTTTGGATGTCATTCCGTTCGAATCACAACACCAATACATGGCGACGCTGCACGATCTGAACGCCGATCAAACCAGGTCGCTGTACGTGAAGGGGGGCGTCGAAGTCGTGTTGGGAAAATGCAACGCGGCGCTGAACAAGTCAGGTGAAACGGTTCCGCTTGACATGGACGCCGTTCATCGACACGTCGAAGCCATGGCCGCTGAAGGTTTGCGTGTCTTGGCGTTTGCCGGCAAGCCATTTCCGACGACGACCCAGGACATCACGCATGCGGATGTCGGCGACCTGATTTTCTACGGTTTGCAAGGAATGATTGATCCGCCTCGCCCCGAAGCGGTCGCTGCAATCAAGGCCTGTCAGACTGCGGGCATTCGGGTGAAGATGATCACGGGAGATCATGCCAAGACGGCCCAGGCGATCGCGCAGCACATCGGGCTAGACGGGGTCCAGGCCGGCCAAACCCACGTGCCCCTGGTCAAGACGGCTCAGGACCTTGCCGACACGACCGACCAGCAGTTGATCGAAATTGCCGACGAAGTGGCGGTGTTTGCACGTGCGACGCCGGAATTGAAGCTTCGGCTCGTTCGCGCGTTGCAGGCCAAGGGCCACATCGTCGCGATGACAGGCGATGGCGTGAACGACGCGCCCGCGCTCAAGCAGGCCGACATCGGGGTTGCGATGGGGATCGGCGGCACGGAAGTCGCCAAGGAAGCTGCCGACATGGTGTTGACGGACGACAACTTCGCGTCGATCGAAGCGGCTGTGGAGGAAGGCCGCAGCGTTTTCGACAATCTCACAAAGTTTATCGTTTGGACTCTGCCGACGAACATGGGCGAGGGATTCGTGATTCTAGCCGCGATCTTCGTCGGAGTGACGCTACCAATCCTGCCGGTTCAGATCTTGTGGATCAACATGACGACCGCAGTCTTGTTGGGATTGATGCTCGCGTTTGAGCCGAAGGAAGGTGACATCATGCGGCGGCCTCCGCGCGATCCGCGGAGGTCGATCCTGACAGGGGAATTGATCGGTCGAATCTTGCTGGTTTCTTGCGTCATGCTGGTGGGCGCGTTCGGTTCTTTTGAGTGGGCGATTGGACAAGGCTACAGTGATAGGGTCGCCCGCACGGTTTCGGTGAACGTGTTCGTGATGGTGGAGTTGTTTTACCTGTTCAATTGCCGTTCGCTGACGAAATCAATGTTTGAGCTGGGAGTGCTGTCGAATCGCTGGATCGGCCTCGGCGTGTTCAGCATGGTGATGCTGCAGCTTGCCTTTACCTACTTGCCGATCATGAATCGCATCTTCCACAGCGCTCCGCTTGGTTGGGATGCGTGGTGGCGAATCCTGCTGACCGGGTTTGCGACCTACATCATCGTGGGATTCGAAAAATGGGTGCGCCGCAAACGGATGGCTAAAACCCTCACCACTTAGACGGTCTTCGCAGACCGGGTACATTGGTAGCTTGGAGGGCGGGTTACCTCAGCTTTTGGGAACGCTCGGCTGTCGGCGGTTTGCCGGAGGAGGTGGCGGCAAAGAGCTCTGTTACCAAGGTGGTTGCTACGCCGGCGACGTGATCGTCACGAAGATTGAATGGTGACAATGGAAGTGTCCCTCTTCAATCATTCGTGTTGCTTGTTTCCCGAAACAGCGGGCTGTCGATGACGGCAGCCATGGTTTCCAGGATTTTGTAATCGTGTTCGGCAGATCGCTCGACGATGGCTTCGATCTCGGTA
>NZ_JBFHKV010000503.1:0-5896 GCF_041595215.1 Stieleria sp.
AAAGACGACGAACCGGAGGGCTCGCGCCCTGCCGCTACAACCTTCGTCAACACAGGGGGGGAATGCTTCACAGCGTTGCCTGATGTGGTCGTTTACGGGGCCACGCCTGCCGGCATTGCCGCCGCGCTGAATGCCGCAGAATCAGACCGCAGCGTCTGGCTGATCGAACCCACCGGACGGATCGGTGGCATGACGACACATGGTCTATCGCATTCGGATTTTCACAGCTTCGAAGCGCTCAACGGACCCTTTCTCCAATTCAGCCAGCGGGTCTTGCAGCACTACCGGGAAACGTACGGCAACGATTCGGAACAGGCCAACGACAGCTGGCAGGGCACCCACGGTGAGCCTTCGGTCAACCTGCAGATCTTTGAAAACATGCTCGCCGAAATGCCGACCCTCACGGTCCTGACGAATCATCGTCTGGTCCAAGTGGAGGTCGAAGACTCGGCCTTGACGACGCTGCACTTTGCGGTGCCGGGATCACCGCAAACCACGGTCAAGCCAAAGATCGTGATCGATGCGACTTACGAAGGCGATCTGCTCGCTGCGGCGAATGTTCCGTACCGCGTGGGGCGGGAGGCTCGGTCGGAGTACGGTGAATCGCTCGCGCCGGAAACCGCCGATGACCAGTTACAGGGCTACAACTACCGCCTGTGCATGACGCAGAACGAATCGAACCGCGTGCCGATCCCCGTCCCAGAGAATTACAACCGCGAAGACTACGCGGCGATTGTTCCGCTGGTGACGGCCGGCGAGTTTGATGCCGCCTTCGGTTACCCCGGTCGGCGTTTCATTCTGAAGGCGCACCTGCCGGTGATGCCCAACGGCAAACGCGACATCAACGACGTTTCCAAGGGACTCGTCCGGCTCTCGCTGCCGGGGCACAATCGCGGCTATCCCGAAGCCGACGTCGCTACCCGACGGCGGATCGAAAAGAAACACCTCGATTGGCAGCTCGGGCTGATGCACTTCGTCCAGACCGATCCCGCACTACCGGATGCCTTTCGCGAAGCGGCGATGTCGTGGGGGCTGTGTCGCGATGAGTTTGCCGACAGCGGCCACATCCCGCCGCAGATTTATGTTCGGGAAGCTCGCCGAATGGTCGGGCAGTACGTCTATACCGAAGCAGACACGCAATACGCGCCGGACGACGCCCGTGCCCGCTTGCATCCCGACGCGATCGCCATTGGAGAATACAGCCACAACTGCCACGGCACTGACCACGAAGGACCGCTGATCGGCGGGCGGCATACGGGCGAGTTCTATAAAGGCGTCGCGCCGTATCAGATTCCCTACGGAGTGCTGGTGCCGAAGACGATGCGGAATCTGCTCGTTCCGACAGCCTGCAGCGCCAGTCACGTCGGCTTCTGCGCGCTTCGTCTGGAACCGATCTGGATGTCGCTCGGCGGTGCCGCCGGTTTCGCTGCCGACATGGCATTAGACGAAAACGTCAGCGTGCAGGAAGTCGACGTCGAAGCGTTGAAACGGCGTGTCTGGTCGCGCGGCGGTGCCACGATCCACGTCAGCGATGTGCGACCCGGTCACCCGGATTTCATCGCCGTGCAATGGTGGGGCAGCCTCGGCGGACTCCACGGCATCGAGCCTGCTCCGGCAAAACCAGGCGCCCGCGGCAAACACATCGTCAGTCAGTATTTCGAGGCATTCCCCGGACACGCCGCAAAGCTCGACCAGCCACTCGACGAGGAACTGGCGACGCGTTGGAATCGCCTGGCTGACCAGCACGGCTTCTCCGTTCCCACCGCCGGCACCACCCGCGGCGACTGGATCCGAGCTGCGTTCGAGGCTGCAAATTAAGTGGCTTTGACAACCTGGCGAGTCCACAAGCGCTGGCTGATGAGGCGAGCGAATTTCCAGCAACACGTACAAAGTCGCCGGAGGATTGCAGAGTGGACGCAGGGAGGTGGCCGACAGACTTTATCCCGCGTCCAATCTTTCAGTGGTGAAATGAGTCGGTCGTGTGGCAAGGGCGCCGTCAATGCTTGTCCGGATCGATGCCGGCAGAACGCAGACCAGACCGATACATTGCCCTCACGCCAAGAAAGGGGACCAAACTCAATACAGTTGTGCTCAAGAACACCGGAGCGCCGATGGCATGGTCCAACGCGAAGATCAGCGCAGCAAACGCTGCCAGGAGGAGCAAACCGCGAAGAGAAAAACGGCGTTTCATCCTACGATTGTACGCCAATGAAAACAAACAATGGTGCCACTCACAAGATGCGTTGGGTCTGGCTGGGTATTGAGACCGAGGGCACCAAATGAGTGCGACTGACCGTGATGGCAGAAAAATGGGAGTGCCGGGAGACGAAACGACAAGAAAATGGGTGACAAGAAAATGAAACACTCGCAACAGTTTTCAATGGGGCGACTGAATCACACACGGCCGCGGACCAGCTACTTACCGTCCAGATCTCCCCTGCTCTATTTTCTTGTCACCCATTTTCTTGTCGCCATTTCCCCCTCAGCCCCATCCCGTTTTCCTGCTCCCCATTTTTCTGCTATCTAGAAAAGCGTCGCCACCGAGTAAACCTCCCCTTAAGCGATGACGTCGTGGACGACTTGTCCGTAAAGGTCGGTCAGACGGTAGTCGCGGCCGGCGTATCGGTACGTCAAGCGTTCGTGATCGAAGCCCAGCAGGTGCAGCATCGTGGCGTGTAGGTCATGCACCGAAACGGGGTTCTCGACGGCTTTGAAGCCGAACTCATCGGTCGCACCGTAGATCGTCCCACCCTTGATGCCTCCCCCAGCCATCCACAGCGAGAAACCCCAATGGTTATGATCGCGTCCCTGGCTGGCACCCGATCCGTTTTGTCCCATTTCCACTGACGGCGTGCGGCCGAATTCGCCACTGCACAGGATCAACGTCTTGCTGAGCAGGCCGCGTTGCTTGAGGTCTTTGATCAGGCCGGCGATCCCTTGATCACACTGGTTCGCGACGGTGCGGTGGGCGCCTTTGATATTGCTATGACTGTCCCATGGCTGCCCCGCTCCGTGCCAGACTTGCACGTATCGCACGCCGCGTTCGACCAAACGCCGTGCCAGCAGCAGTTGACGATTTTGAATCCCTTCTCCATACAGTTTCAAAATGTGTTCCGGTTCCTGATTGGTATCGAACGCGTCGGTGGCTTCCATCTGCATTCGGTACGCGAGGTCAAAGGACTGAATCCGCGCTTCCAGATCCGCTTCATCTGGACGGCTCGCCAAGTGCCTGGCATTGAGTGCCTGCAAGACATCCAGCTGAGCCAGTTGATCTGATCGGCTGATTCGCTCGTTGCGAATATGACGAATCAGCTTGGTCGGATCGGTCTGAGCCGTGTCGACCAAAGTGCCTTGGTAGCTGCCGGGCAGAAACGCAGATTGCCAGTTGCCGGCACCGGCGACCGGCAAGCCGCCCGGACACAAGGCGACAAATCCAGGCAGGTTCTTGTTCTCGCTGCCCATCCCCCAGGTCAACCACGATCCGAAACTGGGACGCACTAAACGGGAATGGCCGGTGTTCATCAACATCAGCATCATCTCGTGGCTGGGCAATTCGGCGTACATCGAACGAATCACCGCCAATTCGTCGGCGCACTCGGCCACACGCGGGAACAGGTCGCTGATCGGCATCCCACATTCACCGTGCTGTTTGAACTCAAACGGTGACGGCAGAGCGACTCCCGTCTTGCGTTCGGTCTGCAGGTTATCGAACGGCAACATCTGACCGGCTCGACGGGTCAGTTCCGGCTTCGGGTCGAAGGTATCCACCTGCGACATGCCGCCGTTGAGAAAGATGTGAATCACATGCTCGGCGCGAGCCGGAAAGTGGCTTGCGGTCTCGGCCGTTGCCGACTGACCGGCCAGCAGATCAGCCAGCGCCAGCGATCCGACTCCCAAGCCACAGCGCTGGAGAAACTGCCGGCGAGGCGAGAGGAAGGAGTTGTCCATGATGATCTTGCTCGTGTAAGGATCGCTGCGGGACCGATGAGTCATCGAATCGGCAGGCCGGTCAATCCAGGAATAGAAACTCATTGGAGGCCAACATGGCATGCGCGAGTTGAGCCCATCGTTCAGTTTCGGTTACGTCGTCATCAGACGTCGCGCCTTCGGGCTGGGGACGCGTGACAAAGGTGATCGCCAAATCGCGTTCTTCTCGATCGGGTTGGCGTAAATAGATCCGCCGGTACAACCATTCCACTCGGTCTTCATTGGTCGCGGCCGCATCGACAGCCAGCTTGGCCACCGCCGCAGCCCGGTCCTGGATGAAGGACGAATTCAGTGCGTACAGCGTTTGCTGGGGCACCAGCGTGTCGGGACGTTTGACCGTGCACGACGTCGGGTCCGCACCATCAAAGGTGCTGGACAGACTCGAAATGATGTCACGATTGATGAACGCGTACACGCTGCGGCGGGGGACCACCGGCTCGGCTTCCAGATCGAACGGTCGACCGCCCATGGTCGTCGTGTTCAGCTCGCCCGAAACAGCCAGCAGCGCGTCCCGCATCGATTCCATTTCCAAACGTTTGCGCGGCATCCGCCACAGCAAGCGGTTCTCCGCATCGCGCCGGCGCGCTTCAGTGTTCTCGACCGAAGCCTGCTGGTACACATCCGACAGCATGATCCGGCGGTGCATCTTCTTGATCGACCAACCGTCCTCGGCAAACGCCGTGGCCAAGTGATCGAGTAGCTGCGGATGCGTGGGCGGTGTTCCGCGGGTCCCCAGGTCATCGGGCGTACGGACCAGACCCAAGCCGAAATGGTGTCGCCAAATCCAGTTTACGATGACACGCCGGGTCAGCGGGTTTTCAGGGTCGACGATGGCTTTGGCCAGACCACGTCGGCGCTGTCCATCGGTAAAGGGCGTCGGGTTGTGGGGAGCGACCGCGGTCAGAAATCGAGCTTCCACCCGCTCGCCACGGCTGGTCGGATTGCCACGCAGGAACACGCGGGTTTCGGGCGGCGTTTCAGATTCGGCCAGCACCATCCCACGCGGCGGCGAACCGGGCGAATTCAGGTGCAGATTGTGGATCGTGCCACGCTTGCCGGACAGCTTATCCGACACCGTGCGGTTGAGCAGTTTGGCGGCGAGCTTGTCCGGCACGTCGGTCGGGGTGCCGGTCTCGTACAAATGCCGCCGCAGCTGTTGATTGATCGAGCTATTGATTTCAGCGTGTCGCGGATCTTCGTCCGTGATCAGATCCCCGGTCGGCGTCGCTTCCAAGGACGCCTCGTGCAGCGCCGTCAACCAGCCGAGGTGCACGTCTGCAAAGAGTTTGCCGTAGACGTCGGCCAGTTCGATCAGCGATGCCGGCTTGGATTCCTCGATCGCGTGGAGGACGCGCGGATTCCATTTCGGAGCTTCCACACTCATGTTGTGCAGATCTTTAAACTTCGCCGGATCGCCGTTCTCCGCTTTCAACGTTTGCACCAGTTGTTCGCACGCCGTTTGGAACTGGTCCGCCGGGGTCTCCTGCAGACGGACCCACGCAAAGAACACCGGATCCTGTTCGCTGAGCGTGCGCAAATAGATTCGCCAACGATTAAGAACATCGGGACGCACATCGTCGGTGCGGTACGACAGGAACGCCGCCGAGAGATCCTGTTCGGGCACGCCCTTCGCCAACTCGGTCAAGTACAACCCGACTTGGCTGCGCAAGCGGTTTCGCATCACTTCCATCTGATCACGAGCCATGTCACGATAGATCGTCTGTCGTTTCTCCAGTTGACGTTGGTAGTCACGCAGCGGATCCGTCGGCGGTGGTTCGCCCAGCACCGGCAGTGCGTCCGGCGACTCGCTGGCGGCCAGGGTTGCGTACAGGGCGTAGTAATCGGTGGTGGGGATTTCGTCGAACTTGTGGTCGTGGCAGCGGGCGCAGGCGACGGTCACCCCCATCAA
>NZ_JBFHKV010000504.1:0-5884 GCF_041595215.1 Stieleria sp.
AGGCCAGACGGCACCGATTTGTTGCTGGGCATGCCAGACCATGCTGGTCACGCCGATCAACACGAACGTCGTCCCCAGGTACAGGAACGGTTTGACACGCAGCGCCACACCGGCGCCCGCTCCCAGCAAGGCCAGCACGATCAAGACGATCGGGCCAAGGATCGTCGAACCGACCCCTTGAACCAACATGTCCGCCGTGCTGGTCACATAGATCGTCAACGTCGCCGCATAACGAATCGCGGCCGCGGTCTTTGCCCCCAGTGCATCCCGGTGAAAATGCGTCGCGACCAACACGCAGACCGCCGGCGGGATCAACCAAGCCTGTGGATGGGAAAGGAAGTCCCAGTTCGGCGTTTGGACCAAGATCACCCACAACGCCACGTTCCCGATCATGATCGAAACCAGCCGCGCCCGGCCGCTCTTCCACAGGAACGATACGACGCCATAGTAAAGCGCCGCCGCAATCAACAAACCTTGATAGGACACGCGGCCCTGGATGTAGGTCCATCGACTGCCGTCGGATTCGCCGAACAGTGACGACACCCACGATCCGCTCAGCCAGAACCCGATCACGGGAACCAAGGGCAAAAACAAAGCGGTCTGCTTGAGCGTTTTCTCAAGCACCTCATCGCCACGGCGCCGCGCCCATTCGGTGATTCCCACACTGGCAAACGCCAACGTCATCACGACGTACGGCCAATACGCTCGCAACCCCAGACTCGCCAGCGGACTCTTGCACAGGAACAGATGAAACCAAGTCAATCCGCCAAACACCTGCGCCGCAACGACCAAGGCGGCGCGTTGCCGATCCGTCAGTTTCCAGGCGTCTCGGTACGAATACCCCGGTCCACTCAAAATCCCCGCCAACGTCGACATCACGCTCAACAGCGCCAGTGTCGCCGCCATTCCCAACATCAGGGGTTTGACCAGCTGGTCAGTTTGGCCGGCAACCCGAACGACCGCTTCTTGGACCAACGTCGCGACCAACGACACCATCGCCAGTGAGATCGCCAATACAAACCCGCTTCGAACGGCGTTCTTCCATCGTTCCAAGATGTCCGCACCGAGCAACTTGGGTACGCCGAACGACAATCCGATCGCGACGAATACCCAGCCCACGAACCAACGTGTGGAGAGCGAAACCATCGGATGAGCATCGTTGCCCACGTTCACACTGGCCCACATCGCGATCGATGCCAACGCGACAAACATTGCCACGTGTCGAACGATCTCACGCCCCGTCCGCTCGGCCAATTCCGCCAGCGAAGCGGCCAACAAGGCGACGCCGCAGATCGCAATTGGCACCATGGTGTTGGAGTTGTATTCGAACAACAAATAACTCGTCAGTGCGACGACCAAGATCACCGTGCCCGTCGCAACACGGGTCAACACGCCTGCGAAACGCGGGATCGAAATCGAAGCCGGTCGCTGCCCCTCGGCCACCAAGCCGCTCCACTGGACGCCGATCCGATTGATCACGCGGCAGATTCCCGCTGCGGAAAACACCATCACGGCCAGCGTCATCGGTGCGACCAGACAAACGACGGTGAGCAAGGTTTCGCTGCGGGCGAACCGGTCGACTCCGATTCGGATCCCCAGCAGCGTCGCCGAAACGAGAACGGTCGCCACCGCTGTCTCGCCGACCGAGGCACGTCCCTGCCGAAAACTGGCCGAGAGGGCGACGGCAAGACCGATCCCCAATCGCAGCCACAGCAAGGGGTCGTCCACAACCGCCAACGGGGCGAAATCGACCGCCGAAATCATCACGGCCAACAACTCCAGTGACAACGCCGCCAGCACCAACATCGCGGCCTCGCTGTCGGGCAACATCGCACGGCTCCGCCGCGCATCCGGTTCGACCGACTCTTGGTCGGGACAGCCCAATCGCCAAACCAAAACCCAGGCCGCGATCCACGACAGCAGCATCGTCCAAAGCACAAACTCCGATCGAGAATTTGCTTCGACGATTTGAAACACAAACACCGACCCGCTCGCGACCGCGTACCAACTGAACATCCGCGTGATCACCGTCGATCGTTTCGTGATCGACAGCCCGCGTCGAACCTCCCCGTTGGCCAACACGGCACGTGTCGTGACCAGGATCCCGCCGGCGATACTGGCGATCAAACCGACCGTGGCATCACGGGTCATCGAACCGTCAAATAAACACAACAGCGTCGCCCCAACGATCAAGAGTCCGGCGTGCCATCGGTCCAGACGAACCGATGAATTCTGCCAAAACGCAACGCGGCAAGCTTCGAGAATCGAAACCGCTGCCACCGCCGTCCAGACCATCGGCAACCATTGATGCGGCAACATCGATGGCGCCGCGAGCAACGAGAACCACATCGCGACGTGGCCCGACATCAAGCTGAGCATGATCGGCCACGAGATCGGCCCGGCCAGCCGCAGTGCCGGACCGGCAAGTCGATTCCAAAACAGCATCAGGCCTGCGGTCATCGTCGACAGCCCCCATCCCGTCGGATGATGCAACTGCATCCACGATGCGTCTCGCAACACGATGCCCGTGATCAAGCCCAGCGAAGTCACCATCGCAACGGCGGTACAGCCCACCAGCGACACATCGATCGCCCGAGGCAGCATCGGTTGATCGGGATCGGATCGTAAACGCGGAGGAATGAATCGCAACGCGACGGCATACGCGCCGCTGGCGATCGCCGCGGATTGAATCCAAACCCACCACTGGGCCGGTACCCAAAGCGGCATCACCAGGATCACCACCGCTGGAACCAGCATTGCGGAGACGATCGCCAACACGCCGCTGCGATTGCGGTGGCCGAGCCAGCCGGACAGAATCGCAGCGGTCGCCCACCAGGCCGCGACCGACAGCGTGACGAATTGATCTGGCCGAACACGTTGCTGCACCATCGGCACCCAACCGCTGCTCAACAGGCAACCGGACGACACGGCGATGAACGCCAATCCAATGGCGGCAAACACACCGCCGGCGGTCGAACCGCCCAACACAAAAGCGTGATCGCCGGATTCGGATTCACGTCGCAACACCTCGATGGCAAAGCAACCCGCCGCCGCCAATGAAGTCGCCAAAACGAGTTGTTCCGACGGGTCGACCAACATCCGAATCCCGACCTGCCATCCGATCCAACCGAATCCGGCGGCCAAATGCAAACAGGGTAAAACCGATCGCTGGCCGAAGAACGTTGCGTCGCCGTGGGCACCCCCGTGCGATACCAGCCCGTCCAACACCGGCCCGTGCAACAATAGACCGCTGACCAACAGCACGGCGATCGGCAGTGTCAATCCGTTGAACAGGCTCGTCGCCGTTCCCGAACCGACGGTGACCACCAACGAACCGAAGCCCAACGCGGCCCCCAATCCCAATAACACCGTTGACGTCTGAATGACCAACCCTCGGGTCAGGACGTCCCACGGCTGTTCGGCCGAGTTGTACCAACTGAAACGAGCCACGAAGGATGAAACTCGCGATCCCTCCGAAACATTTTTCAACGCTCCGATCAGGGCGTCCCGGCCGGTGATCGCGGCGACGACCAACCACCCCAGTCCCGACCACGCCCACAAGGCCTCGCCGCTACGCCATGCCGCAACGGTCAGCAAGGAATCATTGAACCAATAATGGCCCACCATGACGGCCGTCACGATGAGGTGAAACCGGGCATAAGACAGATGCAGCGTGTTACGATCGGTCAGTCCGATCCAAAGCCAAGCGAGCACACAGGAAAACGACACGGCGATCGCTTTGAGTGTGTTGGCATGATGAACGGCCTCAACGTCCGTCGACTCAAACACCAACAGAATCGAAATCGCCGCGGCACCGAGCAGGAATCCGGATGCCGTCGCCCGAAACGCCGTCGCCAACGTGCTTTGTTTCCACAAGGTCTCCGCGGCAACCATCCCCGCCCCCGCGGTTGCCAGCAGCGTCCACATCGCGGGAATCCAGCCCGGAAAGGGTTGTCCGATGACCAGCGGTTTCAGTATCGATAACCAAAAGGCAAACATCACCGCCGTACCGATCCCCGCGACCAGCTTGGCATCGATCGGCAACGTGATCCGGGTGGCAGCGACGACCAGGGCAACGGCTGCCAGCCCCAGCAACACCGGCAACACCCAACCGGGAATCGCTCCCATCCAGCTTGTCGGAGCGACCGTCAACAAGGCGGCATTGGCGGTTGCGTAGGCCAGCCACGCGCCCGCAGTACAGGTCATCGCCTTGCGTTGATCCGCCGGACGCAACAGCAACGCGATCCCCATCGTGACCACACCGATGCACAGCGACGCCAACATCGGTTCGCCACCGACCAAACGCTTCCAGATCGGAAACTGCGACCAGGCGAGATCCGTGGCCCACGCCGGCGAACTCAGCAAGAACGCCATCGAGACCGGGACCGATGCGATCACCGTCCAACGCGGAGCATTCAGAAGAAACGCCGCCAGCACAGCGGCAACTGAAAATGAAACCGCCCAGGTCCAAAGCCACTGCGACGATGTCATCATCGGGATCAACAGCGCACCGCCGGCCAGTAGCCCCAGTGACGCCATCACCATTCCCGCGAGCGCCAGTTTTGGGCGTCGGCGATCGCCCGCCAAAGAGCCTGCCGCCGCCGCCAACAGCACCACGCCGGGAAGCGTCGACACGGCGATCCCCAGCCAACCCGATTCAAAGCTCCGCAACATGAAGGCGACGTATCCGGCAAGCACGGCCAGGGTAAACGTGGAAACACCGATCACCAGCGCGCGGCGCCACGACGTGTTGCCTTTCAGTCGCCCGTCGGCGTTTCGTGGAATCAACAACGTGATCGCGAGCGCGACGGCAATCGATCCCCCGTACGCGACATATCCAGCCGACGCGTCCCAAACGCGGACCGCGGCAGGCACCAGGGGCAGCACGGCGGCCGGGCCGGCGACACCGAGCGTCATCGCCAGGGCGCCGGACGAACCGACCAGCGCGCGACTCGACTGCCAAATCAACGTGATGTAGATCGCGCCGGCACCCAGAATCGACAAGACGGTGATCGGATCGTTGAGCATCACCGACGCATCGTCGATCCCTCCGGTCGATAGCCCGGTCAAGATCCCCAAGGGCACCAACAGCATCGCGATCACGAGCGTCGCCCGACTGGTGTCCTGCAACCGCCAGCGAAACAGCGTGTACAACCCGGCGCCGAAGATCGCGGTGTTGCCGGTCAGAAAAATCAACGAGGGGATCACGCGGTGCATTTGCGTGATCGTGGTCCACAAACTCATCACCAGTCCGATCGAACAGACGACGATCAGCAGCCCCGCGATCAACTCACCCCAACGGATGTTGTGTGCCGCCAAGAACTCGGCAAGCGATTGACCGAGTGACGCACGCGGCGAAAAAACGGTCGGCGCTTGAGAAACCCGTTGGGCCGTCGCTTGGGAATGTTCGGCGGCGGGCGTGGCGGCGGCGGGCGTGGCGGCGACGACAGTTGGACGCGGCGCCAGGAATTCGTCGAGTGTGGGTTGTCGCGTGCCGGCGGCATCGTTTTTGATGCGTGCCGACGGTGCAGCCGCAGACGAACCGATCGGGGCAACCTCAGACGCCGCGGCCGGGGTTTGGCCTTCGAGATCCCGCTGGACTTCCGTCGGCTGGGCGGTGCTCTGCCAGGTGGCGTGATCGAGCTGGTTGATCTTGCCGCGGAGTTTCTGCGCTTCGGCGGGGCTGATCAGCAGCGCCGCGGCCATGCGGCTGATCACACGGTTTGCGGCCTGAGCGTCTTCGTCGCGATCGATCACTTTTGTCGCCGCCTCGTCGCGACCCGCAATCGCGTGGAAGAGTGCCGCGACGACCAGCCATGACAAATGGCCGACCAGCGTGACAATGATCCAAACGATGGTGATAGCGATAAAAACGGTCATCACG
>NZ_JBFHKV010000505.1:0-5870 GCF_041595215.1 Stieleria sp.
ATACAGCAGGTGGTAGACGTTCGAGCCCGCATAGTCCGGATGAACTTGTTTGACGCGTTTTCCTGCAGCCGGCATTCCATCGCTGACCGCGGGCGTCTGCAGGTCTCTCACATGACTGACGGTTTGAGCGCAACACGGTTGCACCCCAAGTCCCCAGAGAGCCACCACACAGAAAAAGGTGTCCGACACCTTTTTGGCAAACGGCGCTGGTTTGGTGGAATGGGAGGAGGGCATTGCGTTGTTATCGAACCAGGCCTCGATAGGGCATTGGGCCGGCGGGTTCGGACTGGTAGGTGGCGGGGACTTGATAGTGGGTCGGTGCGACCATGGCGGCATTGCCCGGTGACAGGGTTGTCAGATCGATCGCGTTGGCGGCGCCTTGCGGCATCACGAACAAGTTCGGATCGCCGCTCAAGATTTGATTGACCGCATAGATGCCCACGTCAATCCGCATCGACAGGGGGTCTCCCGCTCGGGGCGTCAGTGAAAACTCAACGGTGTGCGGCAGCGAGCAATTGTGGTCGACATAGAACTGATGATTCGAGGCGTGGCTTTCCGCGATCGGTGGGCCTCCCGCGGGGGCGTACAGAAATTGATCGGTGACATGACCCGCGGCGGCGTCGATGTAGCAAACACGTTGGAACGTTCCGGCGGGCATCGGCAAGACGGTCCGAATCTCCAGCTTTCCGTCGGGACGCACGACCGGCCCGGCGACGACTTGATTGGGATCGATCTGTACCAGCCCGAGCGCGTCGGTCACCCAGGTCGGATCGACCGGCAACACGGCACGATCGAGTTGTTGACGGTATTGATCATGTCGGGCGAAGTACAACAACCGCCCCATCCCCTCGGGGACTTCGAACCAGAACAGGGAGTTGTTGCTGCCCATGTCCAATCCGGACCTCATCACGATCGGCAGACTCGCCTTGAGACGGAAGTCGCGTTCTTTGCGCAGATTGATCGTCGCCGACAGTTTCGGCAGCGCGGGCATACTGAGCACATCGACCGACGCGGTGTTGGTGGACAGTTCTCGGATTGCCGAAGTGCGATTGACGGCCGCGGTGACGAGTTCCAAAGTCGGCGTTTGCGGCAGCACCGGTGGCGGGGGTGGCAATTGCAGCGTCGCATCGCGTCGGGAACACGTCGCCCCGCCGGAGACGAAACAGACGCCGAGCATCAGCAGCCAAGTCAGTGCACGCATCCTTGCGTCAATGAATCTCATCGATCATTCCTGTTGAATTTCGCTCGCTTCGCAATACAACAATTCGCTTAGCGATTCACTCAGCGATTCCGCTTCGCTCTTGGCTATCTGGCACTCCGCCACATCGATCGTCGAACCGTCATCGACGACTTCCAAGTGCATCATCTTCGGTCCGGGCATTTCCGAATCGGGCGTGCCGGGATCGTTTGCGGCGAGCGGTGGTCCGGTGATGACGCGGACGAATCGTCGACGAAGCAGAATCAACGCCAACAGGTACCGCGTCTTCGCCTGTTCGGGCATGTCTTCCATCTGACGCAACAAGCCGATCAGCACGGCGCGCGGCGCGAGCACCAGTTTTTTCTCTCCGGCGATCGGCATCCGGCACTTCCAATGCCCCAAGCTGCCTTCCGGGGGGCCTTCCCAGCCCTCGGCGCTGTAATCGCGGCGCTCGTAATCCTCGTCGTCGTTTTGCAGTACGACGCTGTAGTACCACTCGCCTTCTTTCAGCGGTCGCTTTTCGCGGTAGCACTGGCGGCTACATCGGCCAACTTTGATTTCACCCAACATGTCACCGGTTGTAGCACAGCGGGGGGAGCGGTCGAAAGACGCGTTTCCCGTCCAGTCTAGCCAGGAACGGGTTTTCTTCGCTGCTCGGGTCGCGACTCTGACCGGCGAACGGTGGCGTCCCCTGAGGGGATCTCTCGCGAGCAGCCGGCACCCCCTGGCCGGATGGCTTGCGCGAATCCGTTGGGGATTCGCCATGTCTTGAGCTAAAATGGGGTACAAATCGTCCCTTTGACCCGTTCAAGGGTGACGGATTTCTCTTCAAAACACGGCTAGGTCTGGCGTTCATGCATTCGCGATTCTTGATGTCTTCCTCAGTGATTCGACGGCCGATTTCGTTGCTGGTTCTGATCGTTGTGGTTTCCAGCCTCTGGCCGGTGATGGCAACGGCGCAGAAACCGAAACCCAAGGCGAAACCGGCCCCCCCAAAGATCCGGCTTCCCGAAAGTGTCCGCCAGCGTCCGTCGCATTTGATGGACGTCGCGCCGGCGTCACGTGAGCGACGGACGGAACTGGAACTGGCCGCGGCGGAACTGGACTCGCTGATCGAAGGAAAACTGACCGAGTTGGGACAGTCTCCCAATTCCTACGTCGAAGACGATGTTTTCTTGCGGCGAATCTACTTGGACGTCGCGGGGCGAATTCCGACGCTTGCCGAAGCCCAAGCCTTTCTGGATTCCAACGACCCCGACAAACGCATCGAGTTGATCGACACGTTGCTCAGCAGCCCCGACTACGTCAGCCACACGTATAACTTTTGGGCCGACACGCTTCGGCTGAGAGAACGTCCGCAGCCGAACATCGTTGCCGAGCCGTTTCTGGCCTACGTCAAAGACGCGATCCGCACGAACAAGCCGTACGACGAGTGGGTCTATGAGATGCTGACCGCCGACGGCAAGGTCTGGGAAAATCCCGCGACCGGTTATCAACTGCGTGACGACGGCATGCCCTTGCCGTACATCGACAACACCGTGCGGATCTTTTTGGGCACTCAAATCGGTTGTGCCCAGTGTCATGATCATCCGTTCGACCAGTGGACGCAGTACCAATTTTACGAACTGGCGGCGTTGACGACCGGAACGCGGACACGGATCAAAAAGGGTGATCCGGGTTACGAGAAAACGAACCCCGCCAACGCGATGATCAATGAAGCTCGGAAGCACTATGACAAGGGGCGTGTGCCCGGCGCGTTCCAACGCATGATCCGCGCGAACACCTACAGCGTTTCGGAAGTCAAGGCGACGTTGCGATTGCCCCACGACTATGCCTACGCCGACGCCAAGCCGAAATCGGTCATCGAGCCGGCTGTTTTGTGGGGCGAGATTCCTTCCAAAGCAAAAAACGCTTCGCCACGCCACCAGTTCGCCGCCTGGTTGACCAGCCCGGACAATCAACGATTTCAAGACATGATCGTCAACCGCCTGTGGCAACGCTTCTTGGGCGTCGGGTTCGTCGAACCGAATGACGATTTCCGTGACGAACATCCCTGCGTCAACGAACCGGCGATGGAATTCTTGGGCAAGGAACTGGTGCGATCGGGCTTTGACCTGAAGGACCTGATTCGGATCATCCTTTACTCCCGCACCTACCAAAGCGCTGCCTCAGACTACGACTTGACCAGCGGCGAGCCTTACTACTTTCCCGGACCGACGATTCGCCGCATGACGGCCGAGCAGGTTTGGGATTCGATGTTGACCTTGGCGGTCCGCAATCCGATGCCGTTTCAACGTCCCGGTGCCGAAGAACTGAAACCGTACCTGGACGTCGATTTCACGAGTTTGACGTTTGAGCAAGCCAAAGCTCAATCGGAGCGTTTTGCGAAGACGTATTTTCTGTCGGCGTACAATCGTGAATTGAACAAGCACGCTTACCAGGGCAACATCCTGTGCCGGGCCAGCGAGTTGCCGGCGCCGCAACGTGCCGATCATTTCTTGCGTCAGTTCGGTCAAAGCGATCGAGAAACGATTGACGGGGCGGAGAAAGAAGCGACGGTGCCCCAGATTCTGGCCATGTTCAACGGCCCGATCACCCACGTGATGCTCGAACGCGGCTCGGCGATCGTCGACGACGTCTTGGCGATCGATAGCACGCGTGACCGCATCGATGCGATTTTTATGAGCGTTTTGGCGCGACGGCCGTCATCGAAAGACCGACTGCTGGCCGCCAAAGAATTGTCGCGGACGCCCAACGACAACGTCGGCTATGGCAACATCATTTGGGCGTTACTCAATACCCGTGAATTCTTGTTCGTTCAATAACCTGTCACCTGTCTGTAATAAAGCGATCGATATGCCTCTTCCAGAAACGACCAACGAGTGCCGCCGGGACTTCATGCGCAAGGTGGCCAACCAGTGCCTCGGCGTCTCCTTCGGCGGCGCCGTCGGATCCGGCGCGATGGCGTCGCTCGGCGAAGCCAAGGCGGCCGACACCGCAACGGGAAAAGCAAAGCACATCATTTATCTGTTCATGGAAGGTGCGATGACGCATCTGGACACGTTCGATCCGAAGACGGGTGTCCCCGAAGCCGGCGAAACCAAGCCGATTCAGACCCGCGTTCCCGGCATCGCCTACGGTGATCGCTTTCCCAAACTCGCGTACCTGGCCGGCGCGATCGCCGTCGTTCGATCGCTGAGCACCGAAACGGGGGCTCACGAGAAAGGCCAGTATTTGATGCGGACGAGCTACAAAAAAATCAACAGCATCCAGCACCCGGCGATGGGCGGTTGGATGGTGGCCGAACAGGGACGACTCAATCGCGAGCTGCCGGGCAACTACGTGATCGGAGGGGCCAACCGGCATCCCGGCGCGGGATTCTTGGAACCGTCGCTCTCACCGGTCCCCGTCGCCAGCCCTAGCGCGGGCATTCAAAACATCAAACTGCCCAAGTACCTGCCCGACGAATTGTTCGCCAGACGGTTGATGCTGGCCGAACGGTTCGACACCAATTTCCAAACATCGCATCGCGGCAACACGAGAATCGAAGCCTACAACCAGCTGTACCATGAAGCCCGTAATCTGATGGGCAGCGATCACTTGAAAGTGTTCGATATCAAGGAAGAACCCCAAGCCGTTCGCGATGCCTATGGGAACAACACGCTGGGGCAAGGCTGTCTGTTGGCGCGACGATTGGTCCAAGGCGGTGCACGGTTCGTCGAAGTCTCTTACGGGGGCTGGGACATGCACCAGGACATCTACTCGCGGCTGAATGATCGA
Organism: Stieleria sp.; assembly: GCF_041595215.1. NCBI lineage: Bacteria > Pseudomonadati > Planctomycetota > Planctomycetia > Pirellulales > Pirellulaceae > Stieleria > Stieleria sp. The sequence goes on from NZ_JBFHKV010000505.1 coordinate 4,979, forward strand.
GCCGGACACTTGGACACCGCGCTGGGAATCCTGCTGAAAGACTTGCACCGTACCGGATTGCTGGACGAAACCCTGGTCGTGCTGACGACCGAGTTCGGACGCAAACCGTCGATCAACGTCAACGGCGGGCGTGATCACCACCCCGGCGCGTTTTGTTCGCTGTTGATGGGGGCCGGCATCAAGGGCGGCCAGGTTTACGGGGCGAGCGACAAAAAGGGCTTCTCGGTCGACAAGGACCACGTTTCGGTCAGCGATTTCAACAAGACGATCGCTGCGGCGGCCGGTTTACCGCTGGAGAAAGAGCAATTCGCACCCAACGGACGCCCCTTCAAGATCGGCGGCAACGGCGATCCGATCGCCGCGCTACTAGCGTGACCGAATGTGTCCGGCGCCCCCTGATACTTCTTTCGCAAGCAGACAACTGCCCGCGACGGACGATTCGGCCGACCCAAAATGCCGTGTCCGGTTTGCATACCAACCTACAGGGGGACAAGCCATGAAAAACGTATTACGACGCGCCATGTTCGATTCGGAAACCTTTGTCGTCGAAATGGTCTATTCCGATTCCAAAGGAAACCGCACCCGACGAATCGTCAGCCCGATTCGATTCGTCGGGACCGATCGCTTCTTAGCGCTGTGTCTGTGCCGCGAAGAACCTCGTCAGTTCTACTTGTCGCGGTGCGAGGATGTGCGGCTGATCCCGGCCGCCGAAGTCATCATGCCGATGCCGATGCAGACGATCGAACCGGCTACGCCCGTTCCCGCGGTTCCCGCCGCTAGCGTTTGCAACGCCGGCGTGGCCTGTCTGGCTTAGCTCTGGGTACTTTTACCGGGCTAACCATCAAAAAGAAGACCCCCGGATGGCAGCGCGAACCCACGGATGGCAGGGTGC
>NZ_JBFHKV010000506.1:0-5865 GCF_041595215.1 Stieleria sp.
GTTCATTGCCGGGCCGTCCGTCGACCAACAACACGTTGACCTCGTTGATCACCTCAACGGCTACGCTGCGCGTATTGTCTTCGACCAGCACGTCACCACGATCGATCGTCGCAGCGACTTCATGGATCCCGGCCTGATCGATGGTGTGGGTCAGCCGATTCGTAGATGTTGATTTCGCGTCGATCGAAACCACTCGCGGTTCCAACGGTTTTCCGTCGATCGACCAGATCAATCGCAAGTCGTTGGCGGGCAGGTCGGACGCATTGCGTAGTGTCGCCGTGTAGACTCCCGAACGTTCGCTGACGATCACGGGCGAATCGATGGTCACCGCATCGACCGAAACGTTGGCCAGGTCGTCCCAGTGAGTGCCCACGTCCAACATGTCGATGACAAGTCGATTGCCGCGATCGGATTCCGCTTCGATCTTGTTCGTTTCGGCGATGCGACGGGCGGCTTCCAGAGTTGCGGTATCGACCGCGCCGGCTTGAAAATCGGACACAACCAGGATCTGGCGTCTGGGATGCGAGCCTTCGTCGGCGGCGGCGATGGCCGCATCGACCAGTTGACCGATCGACACGGCGTTGCCTTGGGCATCGATTTTTCGCAAGCCGGCCAACGCATCGGAAACACCCATCTTGGACGGTACAGCGCCCAACCGCGATCCGCGGACCAACATCACTTCATCGCGTCGCGTCAGATCCGCCAGCACGGTTCGAAGTTCTTGTTTGGCGACTTCGATCCGCGACGGTTCGCCCGGCGGCGTCAAGGACATGCTGCGCGAATCATCGATCGCGATGACCAGTGTTTTCGGAGCATCGCCGGCGAGTGCGCGAAGCCCCGTCCAAACGGGCCGAGCCAGACAGAACGCCAACAGTACCGGGATCGCACAACGCAGCAACAACAACAGCAGATTGGTCACCTGCATGCGACGGCGATTGACACGCACCACGCTTTCGAGCAAGTACATCGCACCCCAGTCCACGGTTTTGAACCGGCTGCGAAAGAACAGATGGATGATCAGCGGGATCGTGAAGGCGAACGCGCCAAACGCCAACGCTGCATTGAGAAGACTCATCGGACCGCGCGTCTCCTCGCCGCGACATACTCATGCAAGACGTCGACAAAGGGTTGGTCCGTGGTGATCGGAATCAGATCGACGCGGCTCCGTCGACTCGCTTCGCGCAAGGCTTCGTTGTGTTGGGCCAGCCGGTCCTGATAGGCATCTCGGATCGACGCGGCATCAACAGTCTGTTCGTCGAGGGCATGTTCCAAGTCGCGGAACTGAATGCGTCCCGAAAACGGAAACTCCACTTCGTCAGGGTCTAAGATTTGAAAGAAGATGATCTCGTGTTTGTTGGCTCGAAACTGAGCCAGGGATCGTGAAATCGATTCGGCGTCGCCCATCGAATCGGAAATGATCACGATCAATCCCCGCCGTCCGACTTTGGGAACGATCTTGCGGAACACGCCGCCCAGGTCCGTGTCGCGTCGTGATTGGTCCGCCACCAATGCCGACAGGATCGGTTGCAGGTGAGAGGGGCGGCTTCGCAGCGGGACCTGTTGCCGCAGGTCGTTGTCAAACGTCACCAGCGCGACGGGGTCTTGCTGGCCCAACATGAAGTAGGCGAATGCGGCGGCGAGGCGGGTGGCGTATTCGTGCTTGGTCAAACCGTCGACGCTGCGAGTCCCCTTGTAGGCCATCGAACCGCTCTGGTCGACCAATAAGTGGCACCTTAGGTTGGTTTCTTCTTCGTACTGGCGGATGTACAAACGATCGCTCTTGCCGAAGACCTTCCAATCGATATTCTTCAGCTCGTCGCCTTGGACATATTGTCGGTGCTCCTTGAATTCGACACTGAACCCTTTGTGGGGTGAACGGTGTCGTCCACTGCAGTAGCCTTCGACAATCTCCCGCGCCAGGATTTGCAATCGCGCGACGCGCGACAGTTCCTTGGGTTTGACGAAATCCAATATCCGCATGGGGGGCTCGGGTTCGGTGGGCTGGGCTTCAGTGGGCGGCGGTTGACTGCGCTGGGCTTCAGTGGGCTGCGGCTTCAGTGGGCTGCGGTTTAGCGGGCGTTGATCTGGCGAGTGCCAGTGGCGGGTCTGCCCCCAGACATTCTAAGAATGACAACGGTTCCGGACCCGAATTATACCCTGTTCCAGTTGAGGGATTTGTCGAGATCCTTTCCTTCACCATTTTACGGCAGCTTGCCAAGGGTTTCCAAATCGCAGCATGTCCGCTTCCACCCGATTGGGATTTTTCTGTGCGGTCGCCGCCAATGTGATTTGGGGCCTGTTTCCGATCTTCTGGAACCTGCTGCGCGGGACGTCGGCGCTGGAGTTGGTCAGCCACCGGATCGTCTGGGCGTTTGTGTTTTCGATGGTGATCGCCGTGATTCGATTTCGGCTCAGCAGCCGGATCGTTCGGGCGGCGTTGTTGGAGTCACTTCGGCGGCGACAAACGTGGGCGATCTACTCTGCCGCCGCGTTTCTGATCGCGATCAATTGGGGGGCGTTTCTGTACGCGGTGACCAATGAGCAAGTGCTGCTTTCATCGCTGGGCTATTACATCAGCCCGCTTTTTAACGTGTTGCTTGGCGTGGTTGTGCTCGGTGAGCGGTTGTCGGCCCCGCGTTGGGGCGCGGTGGGCCTGGCCGGAGTCGGCGTCACGGTGATGACCGTCGCCGCGGGCCAGTTCCCGTGGGTTTCGTTGCTGATGGCCGGTTCGTTTGCCGGATATGCGTTGGTCAAAAAGAAAGCCCGATTGGATCCGATGAACGGCTTGTTCTTGGAAACGCTCGTGCTTTTGTCGCCGACGCTGGTCTATTTGGCGTTCTTGTACCAAGGCGGCGCCGGTGACTTTGGCCGCGGCGACCCGATGCTGGACTGGATGTTGATCATCGGTGGATTTTTGACGTTGGTTCCGCTGGCGTTTTTCTCCGCCGCGGCACAACGCATTCCACTGACGTTGATCGGCGTCCTGCAGTTCATCGGGCCGACGTTGCAGTTCTTCGTCGGCGCGTTTTACTTCGGCGAACCGATGTCGACCTACACGCTCGTCGGGTTCGCGTTCGTTTGGAGCGGCGTCGCGGTGTTTCTGGCGACGCGGCGGTGAGCGTCGGAGTTCCCAACCGCACGAGAACTCGACCGTAACGCTGAAGATCGCCTGACGACGCTGCGCTACCGTGGTGGTGCAGGACACGTGGCGCGGGTTGACGATCACGATCCGCAACGGCATGCACAGCATGCCCTACGATCCGTGGTGGCATGCACGGCATGCCCTACCAGGTTCGGGCGGCTTCGTACTGGGAGATCTTGTCTTCGAACTTGAGGGTTTGTCCGATATCGTCCAAGCCTTGCAGCATCTTGTCGCGGCGGCTGGCGTCGACTTCGAACGACCGCTCCCAACCGTCGCCGTCTTTGACGACTTGATTCTCCAGATCGACGGTCAATTCGTACGTCCCCTTGGCTTTCGCGGTTTCGAACAGATGATCGATATCGGACTCGGCCAACGTGATCGGCAGCACGCCGTTTTTGAAACAGTTGTTGAAGAAAATGTCGGCGAACGAAGGGGCGATCACGCTGCGGAACCCATAATCGTCGAGCGCCCAGACGGCGTGTTCGCGGCTCGATCCGCTGCCGAAATTACGACGGGCGACCAGGATCGAGGCGCCTTTGACGGCGGGCTGGTTCAGTTCAAATTCCGGGTTGGGCGTTTCGCCGTCTTCCAGAAAACGCCAGTCGTAGAACAGGAATTGCCCGAATCCGGTTCGTTCGATCCGTTTGAGAAACTGCTTGGGGATGATTTGATCGGTGTCCACGTTGGCACGATCCATCGTCGCGACGATGCCGGTGTGTTTGGTAAAGCTTTGCATGATTGATTGAAGAAAGTTGTTTGGTTGAAGTCGCTTCGGAACTCGGTGGTGAGATCGGCTTGCAGGTGGGTCGCGTCAGGGGATGACAGGCTGGAAGCCGATTCCACGTCTCGTTCGGCAAGTTTTTCAGGACTTGTAGTCCCACTCGCGGATATCGACGAAGTGTCCTTGGATGGCTGCGGCGGCGGCCATCGCGGGGCTGACCAGGTGCGTTCGTCCGCCCTTGCCTTGCCGGCCTTCGAAGTTTCGATTGCTGGTGCTGGCACAGCGTTCGCCCGGCGCCAATTTGTCGGGGTTCATGGCCAAACACATGCTGCAACCGGCTTCCCGCCAATCGAATCCGGCTTCGCGGAAGATCTTGTCCAGGCCTTCGCGTTCGGCATGCACTTTCACTTTACCGCTGCCCGGGACCACCATCGCGTTGACTTTGTCGCTGACGTGGTACCCCTTGATGACTTCGGCGGCCGCCCGCAGGTCTTCGATGCGTGCGTTGGTGCAGGAACCGATGAAGACGCGGTCGATCGCAACCTCCTCCATCGCAGTGCTCGCTTGAAGCCCCATGTAGCTGAGCGCGTCGCGGGTGGTTTTCTGATCGGTCGGATCGGAGAAGTCAGCCGGATCGGGTGTCTTGTCTTTGACGCTGATCACTTGGCCGGGGTTGGTGCCCCAGGTGACTTGGGGCTGGATGTCGGCACCGTTGAAGTGAAGCGACTTGTCATAGCTCGCTCCGGCGTCGGTGGAGAGTTGTTTCCAGCGGGCGACGGCGGCATCGAAATCGGCCGGTGCTTCGGGCAACCCTTTCAAGTAATCGAAGGTGGTTTGGTCGGGTGCGATCATCCCGGCCCGTGCCCCCGCCTCGATCGACATGTTGCAGACCGTCATGCGTTCTTCCATCGTCAGATTTCGCACACAGTCCCCGGTGTACTCGAGCACATAACCGGTGCCGCCGGCGGTTCCGATCTTGCCGATCAAGTACAAGATCATGTCCTTGGCGGTCACGCCCTTGGGCAATTCGCCGTCGACGCGCAGTTCAAACGTTTTCGGTTTGAATTGCAGCAAGGTTTGCGTCGCCAAGACGTGCTCGACTTCGCTGGTCCCGATCCCAAAGGCGAGGGCGCCGAACGCACCGTGGGTGGCCGTGTGGCTGTCGCCACAGACGATCGTCATGCCGGGTTGGGTGTAGCCGTTTTCGGGGCCGATGACGTGGACGATGCCTTGGCGGACGTCGCCGATGTCGAACAGCTGGACGCCGAATTCGGCACAGTTGTTCCGCAGCGTTTCGATCTGTTTGCGGCTGATCGGGTCGGCGATGGGCAGTGATCGGTCGCTGGTCGGGACGTTGTGGTCCGGCGTGGCGAGCGTTCGCTCCGGCCGACGCACTTGACGCCCGTTGATCCGCAGCCCTTCAAAGGCCTGGGGGCTGGTGACTTCGTGAACCAGGTGCAGATCGATGTACAAAATCGCCGGTCCGGATTCCGGTTGGTGGACGACGTGTTGGTCCCAGATTTTGTCTAGCAAGGTCCGCGGGGCGGACGTGTCGGCATCGGTCATAAGTGGGGTGGGGGAAGCGTAGGAATGCTGAAATCGAAGCCTTCACTGTCGGCTGAAAGCTCTGAATTGTCAATGAGCGATCCGGCGACCAGAATGTTCGGGGGGCCGAGCGGGCGACGACGTGTCGGTGCCGCTTCGGATCGTCACGCTCGTGCGACGTTTCTGTCCCGGAAAAAATGGGTGGCGTCGGAGTCGTGGGGGATCAACCGCGTCACGTGGGGTGGCTGGGGTGGTGGGATCGGACGTGAGTTGGGAGGCTGTGTGGGATCGCACGCAGCGAGGCTTCCGGGGGATCGCACGCAGCGAGGCTGCGTCAGGGGATCGCAAGCTGGAAGCTTACGCCACTGGATCGCAAGCTGGGAGCTTAGGCCACTGGCCCGGTCCCCGGGGGGCTGCCGAAAGCGTAGAATCGGGGCCGTTACCAGATTACTTATTA
>NZ_JBFHKV010000507.1:0-5847 GCF_041595215.1 Stieleria sp.
GACCGCGGTGGTCAGCGTTCACCCGGGTCCGATCAAGACCGAGATGGCCGAGGCCGTCGGTCTGGCCGACGTCGCCGAATCACCCGCCCTGGTCGCCGAGGCCATTTTTGCGGCGCTTCGCGAGGACCAGTTCCATGTGTTTCCCGATTCGATGGCAAAACAATTCGAGTCCGGTTATGCAGGGTTTGCGAAAGCATTCGTCGAAGCCGAGTTGAGCGAACGAGCCTGATCGATGGTCGCGCTGGACACAGAAACTTAATTCTTGCCCGCCGAATCGCTTCCAATTGGGTCAACCTCGTTACAATTCTGGCTGTTGTCAACGTTCGTCCTCGGCGAAGGTCCTGGAGATGCTCGATTCGGAATTCGAATTCACTCAATCCGAGACATTCGGATTGACCGATGTCGGAAAGAAACGCACCGTCAATCAGGACCAGTTCTTGATCGCAGAGCTGAGCAAATCGATGCTCGTCTCCGCGTCGAGCCTGGCGGAGATCGATGTCGGTCGTTTTTTTGGCGGCATCCAGGGCCAGGTGTTGCTGGTCGCCGACGGCATGGGCGGGCACGCAGCCGGTGAAAAAGCCAGCAGCATCGTGCTGCAACACTTGATCGGTCGACTGCTCAACAGCGTCCACTGGTTCTTCCAGTCCGACACCGGGTCGGAAGAAGAGTTCGTCAATGGCTTGCGGAATCTGCTGCGTGACGCGCACAGCCGCGTCCTCGCTGAATCTCGCGAAAATCACGCGGCGGCCGGAATGGGGACCACGCTGACGATGGCCTACATCCACTGGCCCGCGATGTACGTCGTGCACGCCGGCGACAGTCGCTGTTACCTGATTCGTGACGGCGTCGCTCGGCAAATCACCACCGACCACACGCTGGCGCGACAAATGGTCGAGGCCGGCGGCATGAAGCCCGAAGACGAAGCGACCAGTCGCTGGAGTAACATCCTGTGGAACGTCGTCGGAGGCCACGCCCAACGAAGTTTGTTGGCCGAAGTGCATCGCGTCGATTTATGCGAAAACGATTCCATCGTGCTCTGCAGTGACGGCTTGTATCGCTACGTGGACGGCGATCAAATCTCGGCGATGCTCACCCAGCAACCCAACGCCTCCCTGCTGTGCAAACAATTGGTAGAGCTTGCCAACGACCGCGGCGGCGAAGATAACATCACCGTGGTGGTTTCCCATCCGACACCCAAAAAACGGTTGGCCGCCAACGGATCGGTGATCGCAGGCGACGCCGCCCAGAAAAAGACGATGCCCGTCGCCGAGAACGACCAGGACAGCTAAGGACCAATCCACTGCCTTCCGTTTTGCCTTCCCCCCGTCGGATTTCATGGCAGGGCCCCGTCTGTGGAATCGCCTCCGCCGTCCTCTACACCCTGACCAATATCGCGCTGCGGAATTGTGTCGACGTCGATGCCTACCTCGTCTCCGCCGTCAAAGCCGCACCGACCGTGGTCGTCCTGGGCCCACTCGTCGGATGGCTGTCGATTCGCCCGGCTCGAAACAACCCAACTCCAAACGGCCCAGCGTCAAACAGCCCAGCGCCCGACCGCACCTCGGCGAACCACCCGTCACCTGCCACTCCCTCCCGATCGGCCTTCCGCCGGTTGCCCCAATTCATCCTGGCCTCCTTCCTGGCGCAGTTCTTCGGCAACGCCGCGTTCCAAAAAGCGCTCGAGCGGATCGGGTTGGCCGCGTCGGTCCCCATCACGCTCGGCGTGCTGATCGTCGGCGGGGCGATTCTCGGCGCGGTCCTGTTGAAAGAACCGGTCGGCCGACGCAAAGTGATCGCCATGATCACCTTGATCGTCGCCGTCGTGGTGCTGTCCCTGCCCGATCGCCGCGTCAACGAACCGCTCAACGATTCCCTCAGCGCGAACACCGAAACGATCGCCGCGGCTGAGCCAGACCTGCCCGAGCCAGACCAACCCGAGCCGATCGATCTGGTCGTCGGATCGCTCTGGGCGGCGGTTTCTGGATTGGCCTACGCGTTCTTCGGCGTCACGATGCGGCAGACGCTGCAGACCGGAGTCCCGGCCCGAAATCTGATGCTGATCAGCGGGGTCACCGGCAGCGTGGCGCTGTGGGGGTTCTGTTTTGCGACCCTGGGCCCCGCGGCAATCCTGTCGACCAGTCCGTCACAATGGATGCTGATGGTCACCGCGGGATGCTTGAACTTTTCCGCCTTTGTCGCCATCACCACGTCGCTTCGCCTGCTGCCGGTCGTTGCGGTGAACTTGATCAATGCGTCTCAGGTTGCCATGGCGGGCGTGGCCGGCGTGATCCTTTTCGATGAACCGATCACGACCCGACTTGCCGTCGGCATCGCCCTGACCTTTGTCGGCCTGATCATCCTGGCCCGCCGCACGCGGGCCCCGATCGTGATCACCGATTAGCCACAAAAAAATGGCAATCCGCAGTACCTTGGTCGGCGGCAACGGTTTAAGAATCAGATCGCTCACCAGACATCCGTTTCGATCGGCAGGCCACAACACCTCCCGATCGCCGGTCGCCGTCGTGAACGCCATCTCCCCCCTCCCCCCTTTCTCTTTAAATTCCCCACGAAAGAGTTTGCGATGAAGAAAACTGCGTTGAAGAACACACTGCTCGGTCTGACTTGCGCCCTCGTCTTGAGCACCGCCTCGATCGCCGAGGACGCACCTGAAAAGAAACGAAAAAACAACACCGCTGCCCGCAAAGCACCGGCCGCCAATGTTTTGAATCAACTCAAAGACGTCGGCCTGACCGAGGAGCAAACGACCGAAATTCAAGCGATGGCCAAGAAAACCGCCGCCGAAACGCAGGCCGCACTGAAAGAAGCCGGTATCACTCCGGAAATCATGAAAAAACGTGCCGCGGCGCAAAAAGAACTCAAAGAGAGTGGCAAGAAGCCCGCCGAAATCTCCGCAGCCATCAACGAGAAACTCGGCCTGACGAAGGACCAAATCGCCGTGCTGAAGAAGTCCAACGCCATGCGCGCCTCGCTGCTCAAGAACGCCGTCGCCCTGCTGACCGAGGACCAAAAAGCAAAACTGCCCGAGCGTCTGGTCAAAATGGCGAGCCGTGGCGACGACGCCAAAGGAAAGGCTAAAGGAAAAGCCAAGGGCAAGAAAAAGAAGACCGAAGACAACTAACCCACCCGCGGTACCGCACGCTCAATCGCACTGCCGGGTTGGCACTGCGGGGTTGGGGCACTGCGGGGCTGCTCGGCAGAACCTGATTCAACCGACACGACGGCGGCCCTGCCAGGCAGGGTCGCCGTTTCGTTTTGCCGTCACGGCTGTTTTACGTCGAGATCCGTTCACCGGCCCGACCGACGTTCAAGCGAGCTGTACCGGTTATGCCGTCGCCGAATCGCCAGGCAAAGAGTGGTGCGTGGGGATGCCGATGAGATTGCTGCGAGCGAACGGTTTGTCGTTCCGGAAAATCATGGAACCGGTGTCCCGAACGATTGCGAGCCTTGATTTAAAACCCCCGCGGTCGGAAACGCACCGCCAACCGTCATTTGCAATCTCCCCAACCGGCGGAAGGAACTGCCTTATCATGCGATGCACTAGCTTTTATGGACGTTTGCTGATCGTTGCTGCCCTCATGTCGGTCACCACGACATCGGTCAGCGCGAAATGGAACGATCACTGGAACAGTTTTTGGCACAAGGTCGGTGTCGGGTACGAACGCAACAATGCGTGGCCCGATCCCTTCAACGAAATGGATGCCATGGCCGTGATCACCCCGTTCGAAGCGATGAAGCAGAACGGTTGGATCTTGCACAATACGATCGGGCCGCATCAATTCCGCGATGGAGACGGTGCCTTGAAGACGTCGGGGCAAGAGACCGTGGCCTGGATCGCCCGCCAAGCGCCCGCCTCACGCCGCCAGGTCTATGTCGTGCGTGCGGCGACGACCGAAGAAACCCAAGCACGGGTGGCGTCGGTGCGTGAAATCCTGTCGCAGTTTGAGGGCGTGGGCCCGCTGCCGACGGTCGCCGTCACCGACCGCGTCCCCCCGACCGCGTCGGGTGCCTGGGCGACGAAAGTCAACCGCGCCTGGCTGGAAGAACTCGCTCCGCCGAAACTGCCCTCCAGCAGCGCCGCGGGCACCTCTGCCGTCACACAACAGTAGGCAGCACCTCGCAGTCGCACGAGACTCGCTGTTGGGCAGCCACTGCCAACCGAGTTGACTCCAAATCGACACCCACTGGCGGTTTCCCCTCAAGGGAAACCGCCTTTTTTCGTCGAATCCGGCTTACACGGCGGACCGAATTGAAGTCAGTTTGACAATCGGTCGATCCCTACAATCGGTGCCATCGGACTCGCGTTGACACCGCCGCCGCTTCGCCCTACTCGTTGACTCCAGTGTCACGGGAGAAACTAAGACGTGACTGAACAAACCAAAACGCTTCGAAATCGACGCCGTCATCAACTTTCATCGGCGCTCGTCGCTTCACTGGTGATCGGCTGTGCCGCCACGACCACCGGGTGCTCCAGTTCCCTCGGCACCCGAGTCGCTTCCTTGAATCCGTTTTCGAGCACTCCGGCCAGCTCCAGCGTCGAAGAGAGTGGATCGAGCTGGCTTAGCGGCCCCAAGACCGTCGGCACCTCGCTTGCCAGCGGTGCCAAAGGCGCCGCCTCCAAATCGCGGACAACGGTCGCAAGTTGGTTCGGACGCAGCGACAAGTCCGATCGCGATGTCACCGAAGGCGACGCCACCGACCCGACCAGCCTGACGCACAAAGCCGAAGTGACTCCGGAAGTCTTTGTCGCCAACGGACGACTGTGGGAATCGACCGGCAACTACGAGAAAGCCATGGAAAGCTATGCCAAGGCGCTCGAAAAACGACCCAACGACGCAGCCGCGTTGGCCAACATCGCGCGACTGCATTTCCGTCAAGAAAACCACCAGAAAGCCGCCGAATACTTCGGCAAGGCGATCGAACAGAATGGTAACGACGCCGGGCTGTACAACGATCTGGGACTAACGCTCAGCAAACTTGGCAACTACAGCGCCGCGGCGACCACCATCGAACAGGCACTGCGGCTCTCGCCCGGCTCCTCGCGATACGCCAACAACCTGGCGAGTGTGAAATTCCAGGCCGGCGATCCCGCAGGTGCCCTGGAAGTCCTCGTCCAAAACAATAAACCCGCCGTGGCCCACTTCAATATGGCCTACCTGCACTACAAGCATGGCCAGAAAGCCGAATCGACACGGCACCTCAATCAGGCGCTCGCTTACGAGCCCCAAGCCGCATCCGACGCGGCCACCAAACGCGCCGTCGAACGCTCGCGCGAACTGCTGGCCCAAATCGGAAACGTTCCCGGGGTCACCCCCGGAGTCGCGATGGCCACCGCCGCTCGACCCTCTGCAAACACGCCCGCGGACACCGCGGTCCAACAGGCGGCTCAAGGCTTCACGCCCGGAACCGAAATCCCCGGTTTCCAAAATGCCGTCCAACCCGCTTCCACCGCCAATACCAACGTCAGTTTTGGGAACGCGTCGTACAAAACGCCCGCCCCCAACAACAACGTCAATCAGACGTCCGCCTCCGTCCCCGCACCGGCCACCACGCCGACGGCCGACGGACAAGGTTCGTCCGAAAAATTCGCGCTGCCGCCGAACTTCGCGATGCCCCAGTAACGCGATAACTCAGTAACGCGATCGCATCGCGTGTCTCGCCATCCCGCCATCTCGGCGGGATGCGTCGATGAACCACTCGGCGGCAAACCGCGACGTGTGTTCCTCGTCCGCCGTCTCGATCGAGTGCTCCGTGTCACCTGGTGTTTCGGGTAGGCGGTAGTGGACGAGGCGACGAGTCCTCTGCCAATACGCTCACTGCAGAGGACTC
>NZ_JBFHKV010000508.1:0-5846 GCF_041595215.1 Stieleria sp.
CGCAATCAGGTCGTGCGTGAGCGTTGGCTGGATTCCAGCGATGACGTCGTTTTTGAAGTCAATAATCAATACGACGTCGGGGGCCGATTGGTGTCGACGACCGATCCCAACGGATCGATCACCTACGTGCACACCGGTGATGTGCTGGGACGCACCAAAACCGAGACGTCCACTTTTGCCGGTTCGATGGATCCGGTGCGGGTCGAATTCAAACGCAACGAAATCGGCCAGTTGATCGAGCAGAGCGTGCAATCCGGGTCGGACGCACCGATCGTTCGCGAGCAATACAGCTACGAATCGGACACCGATCGGTTGCAATCGACTCGACAGACCGGTGCGGCCGTGACCAACAAAGAGGTCACATTCGAATACGCGACGGGATTGAATACGGTCTCAAAGATCGACCGCTTTGATGATCGGTCCGACCAAAGCCAGCTCACGACAACACTCCAGTATGACAGTCGCGGGTTCCTGGACCTGCTTACACATGGTGACGCAGGCGCGCCCGTCAACCGGTATGATTTGTCCTACGACGTCGCCGGCCAAATCACGGCGATTGAATCACCGTTTGATAACACCGTCTATTCGTATGACGATCAATATCAGTTGACCGGTGTGACGCATACGGCGTCTGAATTGTCCGATGAAGTCTATGGCTATGGGGTCAACGGTCAACGTGTGGCATCCGCACATCATGGCACGGCCTATCAAACGGACGACCAGAATGAATTGGTCGAAGCCGGCGACCTGCGTTATGAGTACGATGCCGAAGGCAACTTGCTGTCGTCGACGAATCTCGATGACAGTACTACTGATCGCTACGCCTGGGATCACCGTAATCGGCTCATCCAGGTCGAAACGTACGACGAAAATGAGACGTTAATTCGTGTCGTTCGCTTCGGCTACGACCCGTTGGATCGAAGGGTTTCCCGTAGCGTTGATGAAGATCCGTCCGATGCTGTGGAACCCGCGATCGAATCGTTCACTTACATCGATGGGTCCGTTGCGGTGCGCTGGGTCGATGTCGACGGCGGCGGAGCAACCCTTCCCGAAGTGGATGCGGTCTATCTGCGAGGGCCTGAAATCGATCTGGTCTTGGCTCAGGATTTTGGCATCGATGGGTACCAATGGATCCTCGGGGATCACCAGAATACCGTTCGCGATTTGGCGGACGCGGATGGTGAATCACTGACGCACTTCTGGATCGACTCCTACGGCCGCGTGCTGGGACAGACGGTCGAGGGGTGGTCAAGCGAATTCCTGTTCTCCGGCCGCCAATACGATTCAGCGACGGGATTGTATTACATGCGGGCACGCTATTTCGATCCCCAGGTCGGTCGATTCATTAGCGTTGATCCGATCGGATTTGCATCGGGGGAGAGCAATCTGTATCGGTACGTAGAAAACAACCCGGTCAATCTGCGTGACCCGAGCGGTTTAAGTCTGTTTACCAATCCGTTTCAGAATGGTGTTCGGGCGGCTCAACGACCAATCGGCCCGGTCGATTCGCTGGACACCGCGAAATTTGTACTCGGTGCGGTCAACGGGGCAATTGATGCATCGATCCAAAGCGGAATTGAACTTGCCAACACGTTTGTTTTTGATCCGTTGAGAGTCGCGTCGGGGCAAGCTCCCGAAGGGCAACTCTGGACTCAGACGATCGTCCATGGCAACTACACTGAAGCGGCCAAGTTGGTCGGCCCAATGTTGTTGGGTTTGGTCCCCGGTATCGGTCCCGCCTTGTCCGCGGTCGCCGGTGCGGCGCTCAACGCGAATGACTTTCAAGAGAATTTCATGAATGCGACCAAGGCCTGGTACGCCGGTGACGGCCAGGGGTTTGGTGCGGCGATGACCGAGGTTTACAGCAGCGGCAAGGACTTGGGAGGCATCGGCACGGCCTATACCTCAGTCAAGACGGTGGGCTACAACGCGTTGGGGGGCAACACGATTCGTCATGGTGCGAAAGCGGATGCCGGCGAAACTCGAGCGATGGTCAAATCGCAGCAGCGTGCCGCCCAAGGCCAAACGACCGACGTCTCGCAGCGGATCCGGCACAAACATGACGGCATCAACGCAGAACCGACGAACACCGCACCGACGGCTCCACGCAACGCATCGGCACTCGAAACCCTGGCCAGCGGCGTCAAGCAGATCCATAGCTCGTACGTTTCGATGCGAGCGTATTACAACAAGGCGAAACGAAAATACAACGACCTGCGAACTCATTTGAATGATCCCAGCGTTCAACGTGACTACTACGAAAAGCTGGAGACGGCGGAGAAGTTTTACAACAACGTCAAAGGGCGGGTGCAAAACCTACGCAAGTGGTTTGATTCACGGCCCAAGGCAGCGTCTCGGGACCGCGCCGGAGACGCTTCGATCGCGACGGAATTATTGGCGGCGGCGGAAAAGATCGATCGCACCAAGACCAAACCTGGTGAAACGCATCCGATCGATTTGATGGAAAAGGCGAAACCGGAAGACATGAAGTTCACCGGTGACGACGCACTGCGTCTGGCCAATCGCGTTGTCGAATTGGCCGGCGTCCCCGACTTCACCCCCGCCAGCCAAAGAGCGGCAATTGATGCTCTCGTCCAACAACAAATCGACAAGGGCCATTCCCCCGACACGGTGTTGGCGTTGATCGGGGATATGCAAGAGACGCTCGGCGGCGGATCCAAGGCCTACATGGATCGACATGAAGTTGCCACCAAGTTCACAGGCACCGAAAAATATCACCACATGGTTCGCGTTCTGGAAGCAACCGCGGTCCGCCAAAAAGGCAAGCCGGCTGGAGACACCGCGGCGGGAGTGCTGCGAATCATTCGCGACGGAGACACGAGCGGTTCGATCAGGAAACAACCGCCCGGATCAGAGACCGCCTATGAATTTGAAAACGTCGGACGAGACTTCTTTCAGGCGACCGAATTGCGGTATCTGATGGCCAGCAGCCGATCGACACTGGACTTTGTCAATACCTTATCCGGTCCGGGCGCATTCGCCGGCCGCCCCGAGGTCGCCAAAGCACTCGGAACCGCTGGCCGATTACTCGATAGCGATTTCTTTGTTCTCGGTGCCAAAGGAAGTTTCGCTGACGTCGCCAAACTGAATTCGCTCGGTGACGCATTAAACTCCGCCCGTCAGGCCGCCATCAACGTCGCCAGGACGCTCGGTCAAGAAGGCAAAATGGTGGCTGACGCGGCCAACCGAGTTTCCAACGCGATCATTGGGATCATCGATAACAAAATCAATCCCGGTGTCGCGGTCAAGACCAAGAAGGCTGCCTTCAAAGCATCGGGTAATCCGAACAGCGCCGACCTGGACATCCGACACCGTAAGCTAGAGGAATTTGTCACCCGAATCGGCGGCCGTAACCAATTGTTCGCGCACGATGTGATCGATCCAGTCAGCGGGAATCTGGCAGTGCATCCGAGCGAAGTCAATAACCCCACTCCGCGTGTTCGCCTCGGCCTTGATGAGAACGGCGGTCTGCAATTGGAATACTTCAACGTTTTTGAT
Organism: Stieleria sp.; assembly: GCF_041595215.1. Classification (NCBI taxonomy): domain Bacteria; kingdom Pseudomonadati; phylum Planctomycetota; class Planctomycetia; order Pirellulales; family Pirellulaceae; genus Stieleria; species Stieleria sp. The sequence goes on from NZ_JBFHKV010000508.1 coordinate 3,520, forward strand.
CACGAGAAAGCAGCTTTTCACCAGACGGCCGAGTTTCAAACGTTTGCGAAGAACCTGGCAGAATTTGTCAGCATTGGGGAACAGATCGCATTGGTTTCTCAGGCGGCCGGGATTGAACTTGATTTTGTCGCCTGGGCGGGGCGCAATGGAATGATCGAAACCAGTGCCAAGGGGCTGCACACCGATCCCGAATTCCACATCCGGATGGGAGCAACCGGAGTCCGATATGACGCCGGCACAGGGAAAACCAGCTTTACCAATGAGTCTGGGCATCAATTCACCAATGCCCGTCGGATCAATATTTACAAGACTGCGTTTCTGCCGGTCGTTAACGAAATCGGTACGTCCGTGTCCGGTTCGCTCAGCCTGCATGCGGCGGAATCGCTAACAGGTTCCGCCGCCGCGGACGAATCGATTCTGGTCGATGCCCCGCACGAGGTCTATGGTCCGGTCTTGCCGCCTCGGCTAGCTGACAGCGGTGAGATCACTTTCGAGCTGGATCAGAGCACTCAATCCATTGGCACGCCCGATGAGCTGATCGCTATCTTGGAAGCCGCCGCGTTCTATTGGAAAGCCAGTCTGAATCTGCCCTTCGATTTGTCTGTCAAGATTCAGTTGCAAGACCTGCCAGGCAGCCAACTCGCGTTGGCTCGCCCAGAATCGATCGACGATCGCACGGTCACCGCCTCCATCTTGATCGATGATGATGCTGCCGGGCGAAGTTGGTTCATCGACAACACGCCACTGGACAATGACGAGTTTGTCTCGACGACGCCGGTTGCCGGGTACGATTTGCTTTCAGTCGTGTCCCACGAACTCGGTCATTTGCTCGGCTTTGGACAATGGCACCCCGGATTCGCTTCCATCACGCAAGACGTGGATGGCGATCGTCCGATCCTCCTCGCCGATGGACGACGCTATGTCCTGCAACGTGGCGGTGACGAATTGGATCGCAATCTGCATCGCGACTTGCTGATGTCCGCAACCCTGGCCATCGGTGATCGTAAACTGCCTACGGAAGAGATCTCGATCCTGGCGAACGCCTACGCGCAGGGAGACATCGCGTCCGATGTGTTTGCGTTCGCGCACGTTCCCCATCACCTCCACCAAGAGGGGCATCTGCAAGCGAGCCTGGGATTTGTGCTGATGGCCGAATCCGTCACAGAAACGGTCGATGCGGGCGTCGCCGTGGGGCTTCGCAACAACCGCTTCTCGCAAGCCGACTCGACAGCGTCAGATTTTCGTTGGCAACCGATCGGCGACATTGCCATCGCTGAAAACGCCGCCACCCTCAGCGAAGACGTTGGGATGGTGACGGATCTGTCGCAGACGGTTGTCGTTCCCAATGGGGTCAATACGATCTCGTTTACGTTGACCGGGATCTCGATGGATGTCGGTGGGGTGGCCGATGGCAATGCCGTGCATCCGCCGGAGGTGTTTGAGGTCGCGCTGATGGATTCGGTGGGGGCGACGTCGTGGATGGGCGAAATGGGGAAACTGACCGGCGGGGATGCGTTGCTTTCCATCCAGGCCGATGGGACGGTGTACTTTGCCGACGGCGTGACCGTCGAAGGGGTTCGTCGCAGCGGCCGAATCGGTGACTTGACCAAGCCGATCGATGTCGTCATCAGCCTGCCGCCCGAAGCGAGCGGCGAAGTCGCGACGTTGATGTTCGATCTGGTCGGGTTCGGGGAGGACAACAGCCAGGTCCAGGTCAGCAACATCCTGTTGGAAGCAAGCAACGGCTGGCAAAATCCGATCAACCCGTTTGACGTCGATGACAAAATCACCGACGGTGTGAAGTCCGTGTCGCCACTGGACGCGCTGGTGGTGTTGAACGAATTGGCCCGTGCCTCGGTCTACCATCGCTCGACCAACAAGCTGTTTGAAATCACCGACACCGTCGGTCCGCCACCGTTCTACGACGTCAACGGCGACGGGTTCATCACCCCCAGGGACGCGCTCCGCGTGATCAACGAGGTCGCCCGCCAGCAAGCCGCCGAGCCGGAAGCGTTTGACGAGGCGCTGGAGGCGTTGCTGGACGAAATGTAGGTCACGCTGCGCGTGACGGTTGGCATGCACAGCATGCCCTACTTCAGTCCCCTCGGTAGCCACGACTACCGCTTGCGACGTTGTGGTTGTAAGGTTGAGCTGACTTGACCTCCTAACCTTCTTGAAAACCACACCCCATGGCTGAACTGAACCTTGCGATCCGCGTCGATTCGCTTGGATTGCCCCTGAAACGTGCGCTCGATGTCGCCGCCCAAATGGGCATGCGATCGGTGGAACTCAATGCCCGCAGCGAGATTCATCCCGAATCGCTCTCC
>NZ_JBFHKV010000509.1:0-5843 GCF_041595215.1 Stieleria sp.
GCACCGGGATAGCTCGGCCGACTTGACGGCACGCCGGTCCGCGGGGTGTTGAACCGATTGGGATTCGACGAGGGCGAGTTGTACGAAGGTCGTGAGTAAGAGGGCCGCGAGGTCGAGGGTCGTGAGTAGGACGGTCGCGAGTAGGAACGCCCCGAGTTGGACGGTCCGCCGAAGGATCGCCCGCCGCCCGGACTTGGCATTTGCGGTGCAGACGGGAACTGCGCCTCGGCGGCTCCAGGAAGCGACAGCATCAGACAGCCCAAGCACAACATCCACCTCCACCGACCGGGCCGACAAAGATAATTCACGATTCCGCCTCGCTCGATTTCTTGGTGCAAGATGCGCGTCTCACCGCGCTGATCCGAATAAAAAGTGTATCCAAACGAGGTGGGGCGCACGGCGGATTTGCAACGCGAGACGCAAAAACATTCGCGGCGAGCAACTTTCCCGACCTCGTCATTGGAAATCGCTCGGGGCCGTGCAGGGTCGCCAGAGAGGTCGTAGACTATGATGACCGACGTTTCCTGCCCGTTGCTGTTGCGTCCCTCCTACTTGCTACCGAAATTCGCCATGAAACGCCCCTCCGAGTCACGACGAGATTTTTTAAAAACCTCCGCGGTCCTTTCCGGCGGCTATTGGCTCGGTTCGACGCCGGCCGCGCGTGCCGCCTCGCCGAATGAAAAATTGAACGTCGCTTGCATCGGAGTCGGTGGACGCGGGTCGGCAAACGTCAGTGGCGTCGACGGCGAAAACATTGTCGCCATGTGTGACGTCGATGAAGCCAAAGCGGGCAAGCGTTTTGAACAGTTCGACAAGGCTCGGAAATTCCAAGATTTCCGCGTGATGCTCGATCAACTGGACAAGCAAATTGATGCCGTCGTCATCAGCACGCCCGACCACACCCACTTTCATCCCGCCCGCCAAGCGATGTTGATGGGCAAGCATGTCTATTGCGAAAAGCCGCTCGCCCATACCGTGTGGGAAACTCGCGAGCTGACGAAGATCGCCAGAAAGATGGATGTCGCCACCCAGCTCGGCAACCAGCGACACGCCAACGAAGGCATGGCTCGCACGGTCGAAGCGGTTCGCTCGGGCGTGATCGGCGAGGTCACCGAAGTCTATTGCGCGGTCGGTGGCTCACGAGGCATGCCCCCGGTGCCCACCGAGTTTCCTCCCGTCCCGAGCCATTTGAACTGGGACCTGTGGCAAGGGCCCGCCCAAGAACGTCCCTACTCGCCGGAGTATTGTCCTTACAAATGGCGTTTCTGGTGGGACTACGGCACCGGCGAAACGGGCAACTGGGGCTGCCACATTCTGGACATCCCGTTTTGGGCGTTGCAGTTGAAATATCCCAACCGTGTCGATCTGGACGAGGTGCCCAGCCCGGATCAAATCGATCCCCAGCGGACTCCCAAGTCGATGAAGACGCGTTTGGAATTCCCGGCGGAGAAGGGACACGGCGCATTGACGCTGCATTGGTGGCACGCATCGTTGGGCGACGTGTTCAAACAACACAAGACGGTTCCCGAGAAAGGGGACAACACCTTGTTCGTCGGCACCAAGGGCACGATCACAGCCGGATTCAACGGCTACAAGGTCACGCTCAACGACGGCGGCCACCCGGAGGCTCCCGAGAAAACGATCGCCAAGTCCCCGGGATTCCACCAGGAGTGGATCAACGCTTGCAAGGGCGGACCACGTTCGACGTGCGACTTTGTCGACTACACCGGCCCGCTGGCCGAATCGGTCCTGTTGGCCAACACGGCGTTTCGCGCCGGTGGCGGGTTTGACTGGGATGCCAAGGCGTTCAAAGCCAGCGGCAACGACAATGTCGAGCAATACCTGATGCCGAACTTCCGCAAGGGCTGGAAAGTCGACGCGGTTTAGGACCAATCAGTGCGGCAAGCAGCTTGCTTGCCATCGAATCGAAACGCAAGCCGGAAGCTTACGCCACGAAGTTCTATGTACGATACGATCATCATCGGCGGCGGCCACAACGGATTGATCACGGCGGCTTACTTGGCCAAGGCCGGCAAGAAGGTTTGCGTGTTGGAGCGCCGTGGCACGCTGGGCGGATGTGCAACAACCGAAGAGCTCTATCCAGGCTTTCGGTTTTCGCCCGCCGCCTATGTCGTCAGCTTGCTGCTACCGGAAGTCATCGCCGATCTGCGGCTAAAGGAATATGGCTACCAGGTACTGCGCCGCGACCCGTCATCGATCACCTTCGATGGTCAGGGCCGGCATCTGGTTTTGGGGCACGACGCAAAGCGAAATTTTGAATCGATCGCAGGATTCAGCAAGAAAGACGCCGAAGCGTTTCCGGCATACGAGAAGATGCTGACCGAGATCGCCGAGCGGTTGGAACCGCTGTTGAAGACCGTGCCGCCGCAGTTGCCCAGTCGGCTTCGCAAGACCGGCTTGTGGGATAAGGCCAAGAACCTGGTCGGCGGGCTGAAAACCGGATCGCTGATGCAGAAGTTGCTGTACGAAGACCCCGGCGCGATGGAAGTCTTGACCGGTGCGGCCGATCGGATTCTCAATCGTTGGTTCGAATCGGATCTGTTGAAGGGCACGTTGGCAACCGATGCGATCATCGGCGCGTTTCACGGTCCGTCCTCACCGGGAAGCGCCTACGTGTTGCTGCACCACGTGATGGGCGACGCCGGGGGAGCGCGCGGCGTCTGGGGGTACATCAAGGGCGGCATGGGAGGTCTGGCCGCGGCACTCCGTCAGGCCTGCCTGGATCTGAACGTCGACATCAAGATGGAAGTCGAGGTCCAAGAGATTCTGGTCCAAGACAACTCGGTGCGCGGCGTGTCGACATCCGACGGCGAGTTCGTTGGCAAATCGGTCGCCTCGGGAGTCGACGCCAACCGAACGCTGCTTCAACTGCTCGACTCCCGGCATCTGCCCGACGAGTTCGTTCAACAAGTCAAAAACATCGACTACTCCTCGGCCAGCGGCAAGATCAATCTTGCCCTGGATGGATTGCCCGACTTTGGTGTCGACCCGCAACTTTTGCGTGGCACGATTCACACCACACCGAACATGCAATTCATTGAACGGGGCTACCAAGAAGCGCTGGCGGGGAATTACAGCAGCAAACCGGTGCTGGAGATGACGATTCCGTCCAACGTCGATGACAGTCTCGCACCACCGGGAAAACATATCCTGTCGCTGTTCGTCCAATACGCTCCCTACCAACTGTCCGACGGCCGGCACTGGGACGACGAAAAAGACGCATGGGTCGAGAGCTGCATCGACATGCTGCAGCAGTTTGCACCGGATATCCGCGACAAGATTCTGTTCACCCACGCGATGACGCCGCTGGATCTGGAACGGACGTACGGGCTGACCGGCGGCAACATCATGCAAGGGGCGATGCATCTGCATCAACTGGGGCCGTCTCGCCCGCTGATCGGCTGGTCCGACCACCGCACGCCCGTGAAGAGGCTGTACCTGTGCGGTGCGGCGTCGCATCCCGGAGGCGGCGTGATGGGAGCCTGCGGACGAAACGCAGCGGGCATCATCCTGAGCGACCTTTAATCGGCTTCCAGACGTACAATCAATGGAATGCGTCTTAATTTACAAACCAAACTGACGATTTTCGTTGCGGTGGTCGTGTTTTTGACCGCCACGTTGGCCAATTTGACGAGTTTTCAATTCGCCAAAACCAGTCTGATCGGACAGATCCACCAGCGATTGCAGACCGCCGCGCACGATCGTCAACAACGCGTGCTCGCCTACGTCGATCAGCAGAAAGAACGGGCGTTGCTGGTCGCCAGCCGAACCCGCCTGCGGAGCTATCTCGTCGAACGGATCGAGGGCACTGTCGACGAAGCGAGGTTTCGCCAGGGCGTCCAACGGATTCTGATCGACGCCAAATTGAGCACCCCGGAGTTCTTGTCCATCTCGATCACCGACCCGCAGGGCCAAGTGATCACGTCGACCGACAAAAGCGACGTTGGGAAGAACTACTCCGATCATCCCGACTATTCACAAGGACGCATCGACGCCCATTTCGGGACTCCGTTTCAAAACGACGACGGCCAATACGTTGCCTGGATGACGGCGCCGGCAAAGACCAATGATGAGGAGTTTCTCGGAGTCGTGATGGTGCTGCTGGACGTCGATGGCTTGATCCGGATCCTGCACGATTCCACCGGCCTGGGAGACTCCGGTGAAGTGCTGATTGCCTCGCAACAAGGAAACCGACTGCACTACCTGATCCCTTCGGCAAAGCCGCACGACGACGCGTCAGAGAACCTCGAAACGGAGGCGATGAATCGAGCGATTGCTGGTGATTCGGGCCAAGAAGTGGGCCGCTATGCGGGAACCGAGGTGTTGATCGCCTGGCGTCCGATCACCTTGCAAGACCCCGAATTCCAACAATGGGGCATGGTGGTGAAAATGGATTGCGAGGAAGCGTTCGCGCCGATCGGCAAGCTGCGCAAGATGCAGTGGTTCCTGGAAGCCGCGCTGGTATTGCTGAGCGTTCTGGGGGCGTTTGTCCTGGCCAGACGGTTCACGTCTCCGATTTCACGACTCGCCAAAACCGCCGACATGATTGCCGGGGGTGACCGCTATGCCCGAGTCGCGGTGGATTCGGATGACGAACTGGGACGACTGGGAACGTCCTTCAATCGCATGACCGACGAATTGGTGAGGGCTCAGGTGACGCTCGAAGATCGGGTCGAAGAACGGACGCGGGAGCTGGCCGAATCCAATCAATACTTACAGAAAGCGCGTGAAGAGGCCGATCAGGCGAATCGAGCCAAGAGCGAGTTTTTGGCCAACATGAGTCATGAGATTCGCACCCCGATGAATGGGATCATCGGCATGTCGGACCTGTTGGACGGAACACCACTTTCATCGGAACAACGCGAATACCTGGGGATGGTTCGCGGGTCGGCCGATTCGCTGCTGCGGCTGCTCAATGACATTCTGGATTTTTCAAAAATCGAAGCCGGCAAATTGGAATTGGAATCGATTGCGTTTGACCTGAGAGACACGGTGGAACGGACGGCCCGCTCGCTAGGTCATCACGCTGCAGACAAGGGACTGGAACTGGCCTGCCGCGTCGACCCGGACGCCCCGCAAGTCGTCGTCGGCGATCCCGGACGGCTCCGCCAAATCATCGTCAACCTGGTCGGCAACGCGATGAAGTTCACCGAGGCCGGTGAGGTGGTCGTAGCGGTGGAACTGGAGGACCGCAGCGAAACGAATGCCCAACTGCACTTTTCGGTCCGCGACACGGGGATCGGCATCCCGAAGGAAAAACAAGACAGCATTTTCGAGTCGTTTTCACAAGTCGACGCATCGACCACGCGTCAATACGGAGGCACCGGGTTGGGGCTCTCCATTTCGGGTCAACTGGTCTCTATGATGGGCGGTCGGATCTGGGTGGAAAGCGAACTGGGCCAAGGGACGACATTTCACTTCAATCTGAACTTGGAAATCGGGCAACCGCTGACGCCCTCTCCCCCGGCCGCGTTGGAAGATCTGGCCGGCCTGCCCGTGTTGGTCGTCGACGACAACCGAACCAATCGATTGATCTTCAACGAGATGCTTCAGTCCTGGGGGCTGGCCCCGACGTGTGTCGCCGATGGGCAGACGGCGCTGGAGGAACTCGAACGCGCCGCCGCGGCCGATTCGCCCTACCAACTGGTGCTGCTGGATTGCGTGATGCCGAACATGGACGGCTACGATGTCGCCACCAAAATGCTGGAAAACGATCAGCTTCGACACACCAAAACCATCATCATCTCCTCGGCGACCAGCGAAGACAAACAGCGATGCAGCGACCTAGGCGTGGCCAGTTATGTGACCAAACCCGTCGTGCA
>NZ_JBFHKV010000510.1:0-5843 GCF_041595215.1 Stieleria sp.
CCCAAACGCCCTGCCGGAAACTGCGATTTTCAATCCACCCCATTATCGGTCATAATGCTCCGATTGATCGCGGGTGAAGAAATCTCAGGGAAGGGTTCCAAGTGGACGTGCTATCGCCAAATCACGACGAATTTGGATTCGGGATCGATCCCTTCAATCCCCGCGTCGCTCGCCCGGTCGAAGCCGTCGGGGCCACGACCAAAGAAAAGCTGAACCGCCAAATCCGCCAATCCTGCCCCAGGGTGCCGGGTGTCTACGGAATGCTCGATCGTTCCGGGGATCTGATCTACGTCGGCAAGAGCAAGTCGCTGCGAAATCGACTGCTCAGCTATTTCAGTGCCGCCAATGAAGAAGAGAAGGGCGGACGGATCATCGAAAACACCCGCGCGATTCAATGGGAGACGCAACCGAGTGAGTTTGCAGCCTTGTTGCGGGAACAACAGCTGATTCGCCAATTCACGCCGCGGTGGAACGTCCAGGGCGTTCCCAAACGTCAACGGCCGGTCTACCTGTGCCTGGGACGCGCCCCGGCACCACAGTTCTTCCTCTCGCCCAAAATCCCCAAAGACTACATCGCACTGCAGGGACCGTTCTTTGGTGCCAAACGAATGGCCAACGCCGTCGACGCACTCAACAAAGTGTTTCGATTGCGCGATTGCAGCCAACAACAAACGTTCGAATTTGCCGAACAGCTTTCACTGTTCCAAATCGATCATCGCCCCGGTTGCCTGCGGTTGGAATTGAACACCTGCCTGGGTCCCTGTGCGGCCGCCTGCACGCGCAGCGAATACGCCAGTCAAGTCAACGCGGCGGAAAGCTTTCTGGATGGATTCAACGATGAACCGTTGATCGCGCTCCAGGATCAAATGGAATCCGCTTCGGCCAATCGACAATACGAACTCGCCGGCAGGGCGTACCAGACGCTCAAATCGCTTCGCTACGTGCACCGAAAACTGACCATGTTGGCAAACGCGCGCCGCAAGTTCAGTTTTGTCTATGCGGTCCCCGGCTATGACGGTTGCCACACCTGGTACCTGATTCATTGCGGCGAAGTCAGCGCCGTCGCGGCCACACCGATCGGTAGAGACGGCTATCAAGCGATCAAGCCGATCATCAACAGCTGGAAAGCCACCTTGGAAAGTGCCGCCGACCGCGGCCACGGCCCGTTCCCCTACACGCTCGGCACGGTCGCATCCTGGTTCAAAAAAAATCCCGCCGAACTCGATCGCACCTTCGCGCCCGACCAAGCCGGACGCAAGTACTATCGCAAATCGATGACCGCCTAGTGGCGCAGGCGTCCAACTTGCGATCGTCCGCGTCTTCTCCGTCGCCATCGCGATCAGGATCTCTGCCGCTTAGCCGGCGACTTTGATCAACCCGCGTTCGCTGCGAAAGTACAGTGCGTCGCCGCTGACCGCCGGGCTGGCCAACACCGACTCGCCCAACTCCGACTCCCCGATCACTTCGCCCTTGTCGCCCTGATCCTCCACGACGATCACTTTTCCATCCGAACCGACGATGTAAATCCCCGTCGCCGTCATCACCGGCGTGGCCCACACGTTACTCAACTTACCGAGCCGCGCTTGCCAGAGGATCGATCCGTCGCTGATCGAACCGGCCATCAAGGTGCTCCCGCGTCCCATGTAGATTCGATCGTTCGATGCGACCGGGCTGCAGCGTTGCGGGCGAAGCTTGTTACTCTGCCACTGGATCGTCGCCACGGCATCTTCACCCACGGTCTCCGCCGCGCTCAACCGGATCGCTGTCGTGGATTGCCCGGGAACGATGATGTAGGGCGAGGCAAACGTGCTCGACGCGGTTCCATCGCCGGAGACGTCAAAGCGTTTGAGCACCTTTCCGGTTTTGACATCCACCAACTCCACTCCCCGGCCGTTGTGCATCGCGACAGCTGTGATGCCGTCCTCGGTTTGAACCGGCTGCGGCGACGACCAGTTGGACGACGCGTTTCGCGCGTTGGACCACAAGATCTCGCCGGACTCGGCGTCAATCCCCGCCGCAAATGAGTCACCTTGGTTCTCGAGCTGCACGACGACCACGCCGCCAACGACAACCGGTGAACTGCTCATGCTGATGTCATTGCCCGTCTTGGGACGGTCGATTGCCAGTGCCCGATACCACACCAAATGCCCCTGCAAGTCATAACAGACCAGATCGCAGCTGCTGAACAATGCAAAGATCCGCTCGCCGTCGCTCGCTGGCGTGGGGGACGCGTTGGAGCTGGTCGGGTGCGTGAACGGTCGGCCCGTGGCACGCATCGGGCGTGACCACTGCAACGTTCCATCGGCGACCGAATAAGATTCGACATACAGATCCCGTTCGTCTTCCCCCCCGCACCCGGTCACGATCACTTGATCTCCGATGACCAGCGGGCCGCCAATTCCACGCCCCGTCGTCGCCACCCGCCACGCAATGTTCTTGCCGGATTCGGCATCAAACTCAGCAGGGGTTTTCGCTTCGGGCGCAAACGAGCGACCGTCGCCGCGAAATCCGAGCCAATCGTCGGCATCGACCACGCCAGAGTTCAACGCGAGTGCGACGACGGCGACACAACAGATCGAAGATCGAGAGCGAAGCATTTTAAACCTGAAAAGCATCGGGGTAAGTCGAAAGGATGGGGCAGGGCAGGCAGGATGGGGCAGGGCAGATGGTCAGCCCGGCGTTCGCTGGACGTACCCCCAGCAGTTTAAAGCATTCCCCAATCGTCTGCAGGATACGGAACCCGTCCCCCCGCCGGTCGTTCCGTTTTCGCCGTCACCCTCGCTGGCAGCATTTGTATCTACACAAGTCGCTTTTTTGCCCAAAGGGCATGCATATCCCTAGCCTGGGGCAAGCAAACCGAGCATTTGCGAGGGTTGCGCCGCCCCAGGAACCTGATCGCAATGAGGTTCAATTTGGCCAACGGCCATGCACAACTTTCGCGTTTGACGAGGCATTTGTTTATGGCCGTTGGCCAATCCCTCTCGTTCTCGTTCTCGTTCTCGTTTGAAGACCTTGGGCGATGCCCAAGTGCAGGCGGACTTACGCCCAATCCCGCTCGGGGCGGAACCGCAATCGGTTTGCCTCGTCATCGCCAATGAACGTCTCCGCCGACGGATCCATCCGCAACTTCCGCTGCAGCAGCCAGCACAACGCGGCGGCGTGGGATGCGGTGTGCGATCGACGCATGACGATGTGGTTGGCGTTGGGCAACTCACGTGACTTGATGCAGTCCAAGAAATTCCTCGAATGAGCCTCCACATCCAGTCCGGATTCCTTCTTCGGCAATTGCGGCAACCCTCTGCCGATCGATTCAGGCTTGATCACGATGCCGCCGCTATCGCCGACTTCGACCGAGCCCTCGGTACCTTCGAAACGAACCGGACAGGTGCCCAACGATTGCACCCAACCGGGACGCTCACCGAACGGCGTTTCCAGGAAATGGATTCTCAATTCCACACCGTTCTCATAGCGCGCCGTGATGCCAGTTTCATCCGGCGAGTACTCCACAGGAATCGTGTCATCGGATTGGTTGGCCCACTGACACAGGTCCACGGTATGGGCGCCCCAGTCCAGCAACCGCGCGCCCGAATCAAAATCAACGTAACCGCGCCAACGACCGTTCACGTAGTCTTGATGAAAGGGTCGCCACGGCGCCGGGCCGAGCCACATGTTCCAGTCGCACACCTTGGGATCCGGCGTCGGTTGTCCCGGCAACCACGTCGTGTTGATCTCGGGAATGTAAACCGTGGCATGCAGTTTCTGAAGCTTGCCGAGCTTTCCCGTGTGAGCCAGCTCGACGGCCTGGGCAAAGTTTGCGACCGTGCGACGTTGCGTCCCGGCTTGAAAGACACGTCCGGTTCGGCGAATGGTTTCGGAGAGTCGGCGGCACAGATCGATCGTGATCCCACACGGCTTTTCACTGTAAACATCTTTGCCGGCTTCGGCGGCCAACATCGACGCGGTGGCGTGCCAACGATCGCCGGTCGCGATCAAGACCGCATCGATGTCCTTGCGATCGAGCACACGCCGAAAATCGATCACCGTTTCGCAGTTCGTGTCTCCGTACTGCTGATCGACCAACTGTTTCCCTTGCTCGCGACGCGAGGCTTGGACATCGGCAATCGTCACGCACTGTACGTCGGCATGTTTCAGCATCCCACCCAACACATACCGGCAGCGCGGCCCGATCCCGATCACCCCCAAACGAATACGTTCGCTGGCAGCGGCACTGGCCGGCGCCGGCCGCATGGCGGTTCCCAAGGCGATTTGAGAAACAGCGGCCAGGCCGGCAGCCTTCAAGACGGTTCTTCGGTTGGACATGACAGTGACTCACGCAGTGGGAGGTAGGATCAGATTGCAGGGGCACTGATTATAGCCGCTCCGGAGTGGCAGGATTGGTGCCATCGGCCACGTCCGAACTTGCGGTCTGCACCGCGTGCCGACCTACCCTATATTGGCTGGGAATACGACAACCGAATGACGCTTTGGAAAGACGACGAAACCATCATGCTCGGCAAGACGATTCGATCGAGTTCGTTTATTTGTTTGGTGACGTTTTGCGTCGCGGGACTGACCGCGTTGCCAGCCGCACCGCCACACGCAACCTGGTTCCCCGAAGCGCCTGATCTGCCAGAGCCGACAGGAGAAACCCTCTTGGCATCCTCCGTGGAGGAACTGTTTCAAGCCGCGAAGGACGTTCAGCCGGGCGGTACGATCCTGATCGCTGATGGTCACTACATGATCCCGCGATTGTTGGCCATCACAACAGACAACGTCACAGTGCGAGGCCAGTCGGGAGACCGGCATTCAGTCATTTTGGACGGCGCCGCAAGCCGACTCGGCGAGTTGATCGGCGTCACCGGAGCCACGGGCGTGACGATCGCCGATCTGACGGTTCAGAATGTCAAGTGGAACGGCATCAAGATCAATTCGGATCGAGGCGCCGACAACGTCACGATCTACAACTGCGTCCTTCACAACGTTTGGCAGCGAGGTGTGAAAGCGCCGGCCATGCCTGAAGAGAAAGGCGACGAGGGACCACGCAATTGCCGCGTTCAGTTCTGCCTGTTCTACAATGATCGTGCAAAGCAGTTCTCAGACGACCAGACCGACACTCCGGATTCGTACAACGGCAACTACATCGGCGGGATCGATGTCAAGAATACGATCGACTGGACAATCAGCGACAACGTGTTCATCGGCATCCAAGGCCGCACACGTGAGGGCCGCGGATGCATCTACCTGTCGGAGAACGGCCGCGGATGTGTTGTGGAGCGAAACAGCTTCATCGACTGCGACATCGCCATCGCACTTGGTAATCCTTCGCTGGGGTACTCTCCACTGCAAGCGATCGACTGTATCGCACGGAACAACTTTGTTTACCAATGCCCAGAAACCGGAATCTTGGCTTGCTACACGCAACGTTGTCAAATTCTCAATAACACGGTCGTCGAACCGAACAGCCGAATGCGGCGTTTGATTTGGGTGCAAAAGTCAAACGACGGTTTGCGACTCGAAAACAATCTGCTGGTCGGAGCGCCGCTGCTGATTGACAGTGAAAGTCAGATTGCACGGCGTGGCAACGTCGTTGCCGACGCATTGACCGGCATGAAAGCGGAAGTGGGGCAGAGCTTCTTGTCCCCGTCGGAGGTCACTCAAGCAGTCGAATTGCCATCAAGGATCGAAGCGAACCGAAAACAAGCCGCAGCGGACCGTCTTAAACCAGGAGTCCAACGCCCTGAAGTCTTGGCCGCGATGCGTCAGGTTCACGCAGGTTTCGACGGTCAACCAGGCTATGTTGCCCAATTCGGTGATTCAATCACGCACTCGATGGCCTTTTGGAC
>NZ_JBFHKV010000511.1:0-5820 GCF_041595215.1 Stieleria sp.
AATGTGCATGATTTGTGCAGGTTCAACACGGCACCCGATACCTTATTTGGATGTGCCCGTGATCTCTCGCGCGCTGCACTGCTTGCAGGGGTGGGTTGTCGAGGGACTCAGAACGAAACTCGCTTCCGCTGATCCCATCAGGCGACCGCCACTCAATCGCGTCGTAGCCTTCGAGGTATCGCACCGTCCAACCGGCTTGAAGCATTTGCACCGCGTCGTCTGTCGCTGTTGTCATTGCCATCGAATCACCTCCCGAAAAGTCGACCAATAAAACCACGCCGCTGCGTCGTCGCCGATGGCCTTGCACATTGGCCGTTTGGACAGTCGGAAGCTGCCGGTAGTACCAGGGGGTTCCGCTGCGTGACTACCGACTGCCTGCCACTCGGCGGGATTGCTCCCGACGTGTGATTGAGGGCGTGCAGCTTCCAAAGGTCCGAGTGACTGAGCCCGGCCAAGTCGTTTTGCGTGTACGTGTAGCGATGGTCACTCGCCGGTGTCGTCAGGTGCATCAGCAACATCCCCGTAGTGTTCGGCTCGACGCCGGTAGGGACCGACGGCATCTTCGCCCGACGAATCGCAGCCGCTAGACCGCTGGTCGCCTTGACGGGGGCGGTGACGGTCTTGGCCGCCGTGCGGACGATCGGGCATTGGCCATCGGGGCAATCGCTGGTGAGCGATGGCGCGAGGTTCGGGCAGTCTTGGGCGATGGCTGGCGATGCGATCAGTACGGCCAGAAGTAGAGCAAATCGTTTCATTGCCTCACGCCTCCGTGTCAAGTTTCGATAGTCCATCGGGGCCGCTCTGCGCGAACGCGGCGATGTCTTCGGCTGGTGCGTCTGCGATCTCGGCAAGCACCTCCCTGCGAACGTCAATCGCTTCACGCCCACGATACCCCGCTTGCCGAACCGCTCGGGTCACAGCAACACGCAACCGCATCGGCTGGCCAATCTTGCTGACGCGACCCTCTGTGTCGTCGTCGCAGTCTTCAAGCATCTTGAACAGCAACTCAAGGATCAGATCCCACGGAATGTTCATCTCTTACCCCATCAACGGTGGTGAACTGGACAGACCCGCAATCTCGCCGATCGCTTGCACGGTCAATCGTCCAGCACGGAACGACGATTCCACTTCCGCGAACCGCCGGTTGTAAATGTGTTTTTCGCCCCACGACTCGTTGCTCTCGCGAATGAACCGCTCACCATCGGACGCCACAAACGCACCGATGAAAGCCATGTTGTGCGACCACGAATCACGCGGGTTACGTGCATGAATCGGGAACCCGTCGGGGTGCTCACCCACTTTGTGAATCGCTTCACCCGAGCAAACGAAAGACGGCTTGCCAGCCAGCAGCAGATCCCAAAGTTGATCCGCTGACTTTACCGACGGCGATTCGAGAACCGCGAAATCCTTGTACGGTTCCAGCTCGTCGACGTGTGCCCAGTTCCCAAACGCCCGATACAACGCCGCCCCGTCGCGGCCCTGCGGTTCGGGGAAGTCGTTGGCGTTGTCTAAATCGGCGTCCGACAGGATCCGCATCAGTGCGGGTGTGCTGCACGAAATGACGCCCTGCATCAATGACCAAGCCATCGGGGCACAATAGAGCCCGTCGCCTCGTCGCATGTTGGCTTTCTTTCGTGCGTGACCGTAAGACCACGGACCATAGAAACTATAGTTGCTCGATCCGAACTCGTTGCGGCCAAGGTATTCTTGCGACTTGCCCAGCAGAACGATTTGATACATCAGGCGGGCAACCCAGATGCGGAACGTGTTCGACATCACGCACGAGCCGATAATCTGCGGCAACCACAAGAGCGGTTTGCCGTGGACGAACTCGTCGATCAGGGACAAGTCGTTCGATCCGCGATGGCGCCCTTTGGACAACTGGAACTCGGTCCACTTGGCCAGCATCTCGGGTGACATTTCGTCCGTGATTCGCGTCTGGAAAACCGCCGGTTGCTCCGCTTGGATCGCGTCGATCGTGCGGTTCTCTTTCGCGATCAACTCGCTTTCGGTCGTGCTCTCGCCGTCCGTCCACCCGCCGAGCTTTTGCGGGTCAATCGCCAATTCAACTTCGTCGACGGTTCGGAAATCGGGGTTGATTCTCATTTGACGCCCCCACGAAACCCAACCGCAATCGCGGTGTAGTAGTCGGCGAGAACGCCACGAGACAACGGCCAACGGCCCTTGATGTCCTCGTTCAGCTTGACGCCAACCGCCGGCAGATACTTTTCAAAACTCGCGACCGCTTGCAGGTCAGCTACCAGTTTTTCCCCCACATCGTCCACCGTGTCCGATGGCGACGACCGCAACCGCGTTGCCGCTGCCTCGTATGCGATCGCGTAGTCGATGCGGTTCGCGACCCCTGCGGACCACTTCGCGACCCGCTGGCCGATGTTCCCGAAATCGTCTTCGGGAACATTGTCAGGTGCCGGGGTTGGCGGGTCCGGGTCGTCCGGTTCCGGCTCCGGCTCCACATCCTCGTTGATCACGATGTCGACAAGCTGCTGCTTCTGATTCGCAAAGTCCGTGCAAAACAGCGTGACCCATGCCTCTGCCGTCGTGTAGGCCCGATAGCCGCCCCGCTCCGACTCGGTGACACGCACCGGCTTGCCGTTCGGTTCCTTGGCCAGCACAAGGATTGAATACCCCTCGGCACCGTCCAGAACGATCAGCGTCGTTCGCTCGACCTTCGGCGCCGTAGTGTCCGGCAGCACGAGGCAGTCGCCGTCGAGATCCGCAGCCGACACGCCACGAATGACGTGCTCGACGGTTTCGGTGTGCGTGATCTGCCCGAATACCGGCCCGGCAATCAGGGCAAAGAAAAGAAACGCGAATCGCATCATCAATGGCCCCATGAGAAAGGTCGGTCTGACGGCACGCCGTAATGATCACTCGCGTACTCACGCACACCACGCCGCACTTGCTCTTGCCTGCCGTAGCTGACGAAATCGCGGTGCAGTTGGTATTTGTTGCCGTCGCGATCGCGGCAGGTGTACACGTCGCCCCAGTGAGCCAGCCCGCAGAGGGCAACCGTGATGCACGCAACCGCGCAGATCATTGCGATCGTCTGTGCGTCGGTTTCGGCTTTGCGGTTTCGCATGGGGGCCACGAGTGCGGGAGTTTTGGTGCTCCCGCGATCGGCAGGCTTGCAAAGGGTGTTTCCCATGTTTGCACAGCGTACCGATCCGAGAGCATGCATCCGCAATCATGGCAAGTCGTTTTCATGCGTCAAACGAGTTTCCGGCGTGGGCGGAATTGAGCGGGCACGGATGCTCTCGCCCGCCCTGAACCGTTGGCTGCCGTTCGCCATCTTCGGCTAACCAATACTCCTTGCCGCACGACCTGCACTTGCACGCATCGGTATTCAGGAACGTCCCCGTGTAGTACCGCTGGCTGTGGCTGTGGTAGGTCCAGTTTTTGGTGTCGCAGAAGACGCACGAATGGCTTTGCCAGTACTCGACAAGCTCTTGAACCTTCATTCCCATCCTCCAAAGCCCCGCCGCGCCCGCTGCGGCGAGAGGTGAAAAACGCGAGCGGGCCGCGTTAGAAAGTAGGCAGAGACAACGGCCTGTCGCTTTGCCCGAATTTCGACATCACACACCGTTCGCACTCCCTCACGCGCCATTTGTTTGGAAAATACTCGGCAGACGGCGGCTTTCTGTGCCCGCCTTCGCACGTGCCAGGGTCGATTGGTGCGGTCGTCAATTCGCTGTCGTCGCAGAACTTGAAGTCATCAATGCCAACCCGGACCCCCGGCCTATTATTGATGCCCCAAGCTTTCTCGCACTTGCCGTCGCACGCGACTTTTGCAGGCTGACCGAAGTATGTGATCATCGCTTCTGGCATCACCTCACCTCCCATCGTTCAAAAACCTCAACCCTGCCCCTGCCCGGATACGCAACGCGCGTACCCACATACGACAGCGGCCTCGCTTGATCGTCTACCATCCGAATGTCGCCCTCCTCTTCCAACACCGACACGATCTCGTACAGCGCGGAAAAGCAAACGTCGTGCTCGGTGCCGCGTATCGCCGCCGCGATTTGCTGGATCGTGACCGGTCCGTCACTGTCGACGATGCGACGGATGCGGATTGATCGGCGTTCGGCCATCCTTGGTTTGGTCATTCGTCCCCATCCTCCAAAACATCACTGCACGACAAACACATCACCACCTCGGTCGGCAGCCATTGCCCCGAGTCGTTGACGCAGAAGAACATCCGCGTCATCTGCAAATAGCACCGGTCGCCGCATCCGCAGCACTCGCTGCCATCCGGGTCATCTGGACCCCATCGGAACTCGAAGTGCATTGTTAGCCATGGTTTCATCACTCCCCCTCGCTCCTAGTATTCCACCGCTTCCTCACTTCCTCGAACGTTTCGCTAATCTGGTGTGCGTTCGCTTTGTGCCCGCCGCAGCAACAGGACACGATGTAAAGCCAGCCCGACGCGGTGTGATTGCTCGCCCGGTCAGTTAGCCTTGGCTGCTGTCCGCAAAACGGACACGGTTTTAGGGTGTCTTCGCCCATCACTCCCCCTCCACCCATCGCCACTCGGCATGGCCCGATGAATCGACGACCCACTCGGCGTAACCTCGTTCGACGGCTTCGGAGCGGAGACGGTCGGTCTCGTCTTCGGCAAACCAAACCAGCGACACAAGAAACAAAAGCGCCACGCAAAAGATGCCAAGCAATCCGTTTTCGTACATCACTCAACCCCCAATACCAATCAAGCGGCTATCGTCCGGGTCATGTGCCACCTCAACCTCTTCCGCCGTCAGGTTTCGCCACGGGTCGCCGTTGGGATACCAGTTGGCGGGCGGCGCGGAATCGTTGTGACGGAACCACTCCCGCACCGCCTCTTGCGATGGCCCGCGATGGTCCGGCTTTCGCGCCACCACTGGCAAACGCTTTGGCGGTGCCTGTGCTGCCGGCCTCGGTTCCTCTTGTCTTGCGATGTCCTTGCCGCCTCCGCCGATGTTGACAGTGAACTCGCAGCCCGATAGCAGCGTGAAAAACAATAACCATTTCATTCCCCATCCCTCCGAAACTCCGGGTACTTCTTTCGGTCTTCCGCCTCTGGATCCCCAACGGTCCAGGTCTCAATCACACAGTCACTCGTCACGCGCCACCGCTTGCCGTCATGGTTGACGATCACGCTATGGCGATCACCGCAGCACACGGGCCGCTGTTGCTTGTCTCGCAGCATCACGTAGCCGTAGCTGATAAACCGTCGCTCGAACCGCGACCAACGCCAGAAAATTAGCTGCGTGAACGCGAGCGTGCCGTCTGGCTGGTGGCAGTGGTTGATGTCGATGCGGTCGAAATGGATCGACGGGGTTTCGGTCGGGATGGTCAGGGCGAGGAGGAGCAGGAGGGTCATTGATCACTCCTCCCAGTAGATTTCAGGGAACCCAAGACCGGCCCAATACTCCACCACGGCTTCATGCTTTTGCTCCTCTGTCGCCTCGTCCCACTCCTCTCGACTCTCGAACCCGAGAGTCTCGATCTCGATGTAGTGGACATTGTTGCTATGAATGTTTGCACCGCTGTTGCAGCACACTTTGATTTGTCCGTCCTGTGGTTTACCCATTCCCAATCCCTCCTAAGTTCGATTAGCAAATTCAATCAACGCATCACCATGACACGCCTTACCCAGAGAACACCAGCACGCAACGTCCCGGCCGCGTAGTTCGTCGATGTGGTCGGCTATCCATCGCATGTGGCCCACTTGCTCCTTGCTCGCTCCGAGCAGGTCGACCCTGCCGGGGTGGTTTATTAGCCATCGGAGTGTGATGCGGAACGTGTGGGCATCGTTAAAAGGGT
>NZ_JBFHKV010000512.1:0-5816 GCF_041595215.1 Stieleria sp.
CAGCGTTCGTTTCGCGTCCATTGGGTTCGATCATACAAATCCGTCAAATCGGTGCAGGATGGTCACCCCAGTCTAGCCGATCTGCCACCTCCATCCAAATATTGAACTTGCTGACAGCAGCGGCCTGGAGGGTATCATTCTTCCTGCGCTGGCCCTTACGGCTTGTTGATTGAGTCGATCTTTTCAATTTAACGCGATCAGGTCCGGTACGATGCGTCAGCGAGGGACGCCGCGTGGCCACTTGCGAACGCGTGCGGGCTTCGATCAACAAGCCGCTCAGCCGCCGGTAAACCGTTTCGCAGCATCCTGTCATGACAGTCGCACACCAATCCAGGCCGTCCGTCGATTTCCATCAGGGGACGGTACGGCTGTTCGGTTTGTCGCCGCGATTTGTCGAGAAGACGCTTGCTGACATTCCGCTGGTCTGGGACGAGCGTGAAGACTGCTTTCGCGGTGATGCGATGCACGCCGATGCCATCCGGCGAGCCTTGGACCACTCGCTGGCCGGCGGATTCGATTGGCGGGTCGGACGCGACGCCGGGGCGGCGGAGTTTCGCTCGTTGTCGATCAAGGACCTGCGGCAAATGACGCTGCGGGCTGATCAACAACAAGCGGTCGAGGCCTTTGAAACCGGCGGTCGGCGCGGATTGATCGTGATGCCCACCGGCACCGGAAAGACCGTGGTCGCAATCGAATTGATGATCCGCAATCGGTGCAGCACTCTGATCGTCGTTCCCGTCCGCGACCTGATGTATCAGTGGCATGCCAAGATCTTGGAAGCAACCGGCATCGACGCGGGATTGATCGGTGACGGCGTCCATCGCGTCAGCCCGATCAGTGTGACGACCTACGACAGCGCCGCGATCCACATGCCACGCATCGGTGATCGTTTTCAGCTGATTATCTTTGACGAAGTTCACCACCTGGCCGGCCCCTGGCGGAGTGACGCGGCGCGGATGTCGATCGCGGCCTATCGCCTCGGTTTGACCGCGACGCTTCCCGGTGACGACGAACGCATGACCCGTTTACATGAATTGGTCGGGCCGACGCTGTACCAACAATCCATCGCCGAAGCCTCCGGCACGTCGTTGGCCGATTACAGCGTGCACCGCATCGCAGTCCGACTGACCGACGAGGAACAACATCGCTATCGTGACTATGGGCAGCAGATCCAGAAATTTGTCTTCGAGCAAAGGACGATCGATCCAAAGTTCAAATGGGAGGACACCTACGCGCTTTCCGCAGCCACCGAAGCAGAGCCCGACCGCGCCCGCGACGCCGTGATTGCGATGCGAGCCTTTCGATTGAAACGGCAGATCGAAGAGCACGCCGATGCCAAGCTGCGGATGCTGGAAGACTTGTTTCGACTCCACTGTGACGAACAGATCATCGTGTTCACGGGATCCAATGTGATGGCACGCAAGATCTCGACGCGATTCCTGGTGCCCTGTCTGCTGTCCCACTGTGGAAAGAAAGAACGCCGGCAATGGTTGGAAGGCTTCGCCGAAGGACGCTACCGTGTTTTGGTGGCCAATCGGGTGCTGGACGAAGGCGTGGATTTGCCGGAAGTCAAAACGGCGATCGTGTTGGGCGGATTGTCCAGCCAGCGTCAAGCCATTCAGCGACTGGGACGTGTTTTGCGAAAGGGGCGCGGCAGTCGACGTGCAAAACTCTACGAAGTCGTCGTCGAAGACACACGTGAAGTCACCCGTAGCCGCGATCGTCGCCGGAACGAAGCCTACCGGCAAAAACGATGATCCGTAGCGAGCACAGTATCGTCCACTACGACTTTCAACGGATGATCGTCCGGCCCGACCGACTCCGCCGCGGCACCGATGCCGATTATGTCGCCGCGGCGAAGCAGATGCTGCGGGTCTATCGTGACGGAATCGGTGATCCGCGACAGGTGCTGCACGGGCGGATCGAGACCTGCCTGAATCGATTGTCCGGTTGTCCGCCACGGCGCATCGCTGCGTTCTGTAAGTTGTTGGACGATCAATCCGAATACCTCTCCAACCGCAAGGCCGCATTGCAGCTACGACGTCAGGTCTTTGATTTCGCCGCCGACCGGCATCCGATCGTGGAACATCGCGAGGGGATTTTTGACCATGACGTGCACCAAGTCCGCAGTGAACTGGCCAAAGAGCTCGGTCGGACGTGGCCAGAGATCGAAGCGGATTTGTTCAGCGACGTGCTGGAACTACAGCGACTGCAGGCCTTTGATTCAGAATGGACGCCGCAGCAATTGCTTTCGGCTTACAACGTCGCGCAGACCCAAGCCGCGTTGTATCGTGCGACACGCGTCCGCATCGACGCCACCGACGACTTGAAAACGATCGTCCGGCACGCCAAGCTGGCCGGGCTGATGCACCGCATCGATCTGATTTCGTCGGCCGAACAACCGCGCTACCGATTTATCTTCGACGGCCCACAAAGTAGCTTGCGTCAATCGACTCGCTACGGCGTGCGGTTCGCGTCGCTGGCGGCAAAACTGTTGGCCTGTCGTGGCTGGCACATGACGGCCGAGATTCTGGGGCCACGGAAGCAACGCTTTCGGATGGAACTTTCCCCGGCCGATGGACTGTCAGCCGCACTCAGTGCTCCGGATGCCTTCGATTCGTCATTGGAGGCGGACGTCGACGCCGCCTGGCAGAAGGCGCCGGTAGAAGGCTGGACCTGGCAACGCGAGTCCCTGTTGCTTGTCCGCGGGCAAACCGTGATGACGCCCGATTTCACGTTGCATCATCAACAGCGCGGCCTCTTGGTGTACGTCGAAGTCGTCGGGTTCTGGACGCCGGAGTACCTGGAGGAAAAGTGTTGCCGATTGCAGGAATTCGCTGGAATGACGCCGAGCGAAGGTCATGCGGGCGATACGGTGAAATGGTTGCTAATCGTTTCGGGAAAGATTGAGTCCAACCTTCGAGAAGGGTTGGCTGATTTACAATTGCCAATGGTCAGTTTTGACACTTCGGCGAGTCCACAGGCATGGATCGACGCGATCGGTTAAGCAATGCGCGGCGATTTTCAGTGTTCCTTGCAGAACGTATCGCTCTTCCGCTGAGGAGACTTTGGGCGCACCGAATGCATGGGGCACCGAACCGACTCATCCGTCCGTGGCGATAGAATAGGGGCCAGGAAATAGGTTGGTCAAAAAATGGATTGGTCAAAAAATAGGTTGTCCGCTCCCGCCTCAGTTGTCCTTTGTTGTCTTTATTTTTTGACCACCCCATCTTTTGACCCTCTCCGTAACACGCAAACACGCAAAACACAGCCCCAATCCGCGAGAAACCCTGATGTCCCGTCGAGCTGCCTTTGTCGTATTGACGCTATTACTCGTATCGCATTGCACCCGCGCGGCTGATCTGGTTCTACGTGGCGGCAAGATCGTGACGGTCGATCCGGGGTTTCGTGTCGTCGAGGCGATGGCGGTCCAGGATGGACGAATCATTCAGCTGGGCAGCGACGCGGAGATCGCCAGCCCTGTGGATCCCCAGACGCACGTCGTCGACTTGCAAGGCAGCATGGTGCTGCCCGGGCTGATCGATTCCCACGTCCATCCGACCGGAGCCAGCCAATACGAAGCGGACCACGAGATTCCGCCGATGGAAACGATCGAGGACGTGTTGAATTATCTTCGCCAGCGGGTCGCCGTCGTCCCCAAGGGCGAATGGATTGTGCTGCAGCAAGTCTTTATCACGCGGTTGCGAGAACAGCGTTTTCCCACACGCGCAGAACTTGATTCGGTCGCTCCCGATCACCCGGTCTGGTTTCGCACCGGTCCCGACGGCAGCGCCAATTCGCTGGCACTGGCGGAGAACGGAATCGACAAAGCCTTTGCCGCCAAGCATCCGCAGCACGTTGCGGTCGATCCCGCCAGCGGCGAGCCGACTGGAGTGATCCGTCAATCATCGTCGGTCTTGAAAACGCGTCGTGATCAAAGCCGCAAGCAGCTGTCGCAAGATGAACTCGATGATCGACTCGCGGAGTTGATCCGCGACTACAACCGCTGGGGAATCACGGGGATCATCGATCGTAACTGCAGTGATTCCGCTCGGGCACAATACGCCCGACTGTTGGAATCGGGACGATTGACGACACGAACGCGATTGTCACGTTCGCTGACCCCCAATGCCGATCTGGCGGAAATCGAACAACGGCTCGACGAGATCGCATCCGACCCGCTGTTCAAGTCGCCCGATCCCAGGCTCGGTGTGATCGGCGTGAAGGTGTTCGAAGACGGCGGCATGCTGACCGGCAGTGCCTACTTCACTCGCCCCTGGGGGACCAGCAGCATCTACGGCATTGTCGACCCGCGTTATCGCGGCATGCAATTCATCGACGACGATCGGCTGGAGAAATTAATTCGGTTGTGTGCCAGTCGTTCGCTGGCATTCACCGCGCACTGCCAGGGCGACGCTGCCGTCGAAGCACTCGTGGCCGCCTATGGCCGAGTCAATCAAGACATCCCGATCGCCCCGACACGGTCATCGATCACCCACAGCAGTTTCATGAGTGAAAAAGCCATTGCGGGTGCGGCGAAACTGGGCGTCGGAGTCGATTTGCAGCCGGCGTGGTTGTACCTGGATGCCCGCACGCTGGTGGCCCAGTTCGGTCAAGAGCGGCTCGAGCATTTCATCCCGTTGCGAAGTCTGTTCGACGCGGGGGTGGTCGCCGGGGGTGGCAGCGATCACATGCAAAAGATCGGATCGCTTCGCAGCGTGAATCCGTACAATCCGTTTCTCGGGATGTGGGTCGCCGTGACCCGAACCGCCCGCTGGCACGATGCTCCGATCCATCGCGAACAAGCGCTCACTCGCGAGCAGATGCTACGCTTTTACACGATCAACAACGCCTGGTTGATGCGGCTTGAAGAGGAGATCGGGTCATTGGAAATCGGCAAGCGAGCGGACTTTGTGGTCATCGACCGCGACCTGCTGACTTGCCGTGACGACGAAATCCGCGACACCGTGGTTCAGTCCACTTGGCTGGACGGTCAGAGAGTGTTTCAATCGCAGTCGCAAAGCAACCGATCACTGGATTGATCGGACCGTGACCCTGCCCCGCTTTTCACCTTCAACACGTACCGACGAGAGTTTCGATGGTCATTCCGATGTGGCTGGCAAAGACGATTGCCTGGACGGGGGTTGCGCTGATCGGATTTGCGGTCGTGGACGTGGCCGCAACGAGTTATTGGGACACCAGTTTGACGGGATCCAGCTGGTCATCGCTGGCCGAGTTCGCCGGCGGCTTCGTGATGAAACACTTCGGCGAGGCACTCGATGAAGAGTAGATTCGACAAACAGTCATTTTCAATGCCCGACCGGATTCCCGCCGGCACATCACGAATGTGTCCGAGGCCGCACGCGACGTGCTCGCAAGATCTCTGAAATCACGGACAAGCGAGGTCCTTTAGGCCCGGAGGGCCGGCAGAGCGGATGCCGGTGGCGTGAGCCAACGGAAATAATTTGAAGGAGTCGCTGAGGCCCAGCGGGCCGACACAATTTCCCAGCTTCTAGCAACACACGCGGTTCAGCAGACACACTGTGTCGGCCTTCCAGGCCTGCGCCGGCGTTGCATTCGAATTCCGGGCCCTGACGGGCCCGGCAAGCACTCTGCCAGCCCGCTGGGCTTTTGCATCGTGGGGCAGGCGGACGCTTCGCTTGAGCCTGTCTTGTTCAACCCCGATTGGGCAACGCTGTGAAGCATTTATTAGCGGTAGGGCGCGAGCCCTCCGGTGCTTCGGGAACGATGAGGGACCGGAGGGCTTGCGCCCTACCGCTAACACCTCGTCAAACGCAGGGAATAAATGCTTCACA